>JAQBZZ010000065.1 GCA_027622595.1 Chloroflexota bacterium | reverse complement strand
CCAGAGACATATGCATAGTACCGTATTCTCTTGGGGATTGCAAGGGCTTTGAGGCTGGTGAACCACCTGTTCCCGGGCCCGACCCCGTCGCACCTGGCGGGAGCGGGAGGGAGTCGAACCCTCCGTGGACACCGTAGGGCGCCCACCAACGGATTTGAAGTCCGCGAAGCCCACCAGAGCCCATCCGCTCCCGGGAACGGGGTCCAGTTAACAGAATAACAAAAATAGCAAAGCCTCCCCCGCTTATGTCTCAAAACGGGGGAGGCTTTTGGTAATGATTCTCTACAGGGCCAAATCCAGGCGTTTCTTGATCACTGCCTTGGGGACGGCTCCCACAACCTGGTCAATGGGACTACCGCCCTTGAACACCAATAGCGTTGGAATGCTTCTTATACCGTACTTCATAGCTGTCTGAGGATTGACGTCAACGTCCACCTTGGTGAACTTTATCTTCCCGTCATACTCTCCGGCCAGTTCGTCCAAAACGGGAGCGACCATCTTGCAGGGCGCACACCATTCGGCCCAGAAGTCCACCAGTACTGGTGTTTCAGATTCCAGGACCTCCTGCTCAAAATCGCTGTCCGTCACATGTTGGGGTGCAGTCATATCAGTTCCTCCTAGCGTATCGCTCTACCATTTTCTGCTACTTTAGATTCCATTTTTATCTTCGAGATGCAATAGCACAGCAAAACTAGATGCAAGGAGTTTAAGACTCGCCACCAGCTTCGTCAACCATCTCTCAACAGGCCGATGGCCACATTCAATCTGGTAAGGCATCTGTCCTTGCCCAACACAGCCATAGTCTCGAACAGAGGCGGCGCTACTTTGCGCCCGGTCACCGCTACGCGAATGGTCCCGAACAGCTGTCCCGTTTTTATCTCAAGTTTTTCAGCTAATGGCCTAAGTTCTTGCTCCAAGTGCTCGGCTGACCATACTTCCTGACCCGTCACCAGCTGTAGCGTAGATTCCAGAGCATTGGCGGTACGCGCACTATCCAGACCCGATTGGATAAGAAGCTCGGTGGAATACTCCAGACTCTCCAGGAAGAAGAAGTCCACCAATGATGGAGCCTCTTTCATGGTCTTGAGACGTTCCTGCACCAGGGGCGTGATGGCGTGTACGTACTCCTCCGATATTGGGCGCGGGACCTCGGGCGGCAACTCATCGTCAAGGAGCCTCAGTATATGGTGGACCAGGGTATTCCGGTCCATCTGTCTAATGTACATACCATTCATCCAGGTGAGTTTTTCAAGATCGAATATGGCCCCGGCCTTCCCGATACGCTCGATTGCGAAGTGCCGTATCAGGTCATCGTGAGAGATTATCTCCGTATGATCGTCCAGGGACCACCCCAGAAGCGCCAGGAAGTTGAGCATGGCCTCAGGGAGGAACCCCTCATCCCTGTAGTGGAGCACGGACACCACACCGTGACGCTTGCTCAGCTTGGAGCGGTCTGTACCAAGGATGATTGGCAGATGAGCAAAGATAGGTTTTTCATATCCAAAAGCGTCGTACAGGAGCACGTGTTTTGGGGTGCTGGATACCCATTCGTCAGAGCGCATGACGTGGGATATCTCCATGAGATTATCGTCCACCACGCTGGCAAGGTGGTAGGTTGGATATCCGTCCGACTTGAGGATTACGAAGTCGTCCATGGTCTGGTTGGCAAAGGTTATCTCACCTCTTATGAGATCGTGGAAGGTGGTCTCTCCCTCAAGAGGTATCTTGAACCGTACCACCCCGGTCAGTCCCTGAGCCTCCAGTGAGGAGCGTTCATCTTCGTTGATATCGCGGCATTGCCGGTCATACCCGGGAGGTTCTTTGCGATTTGTTTGCTCCTGCCGCATCTCCTGAAGCCTCTGAGGTGTGCAATAGCAGTGGTAGGCGTGCCCGCTGCTTAGCAACTCATCGACCGCCCGGTGGTAAATATCCAGGCGTTGGGACTGGACGTATGGGCCGTAATTGCCGCCTACTTCCGGGCCCTCGTCCCAGTCCAGTCCCAACCATCGAAGGGCATCGAGAATTGCGTCCATGGCTCCGTCCACCCGGCGCGCCACGTCCGTGTCCTCTATGCGGACTATAAAGCTTCCTCCCATGTGTCTGGCAAACAGCCAGTTGAAGAGGGCCGTACGGATGTTGCCAACATGGGGTTCACCAGTTGGGCTCGGAGCATACCTGACTCTAACCTGATTCGGCATATTTTTTCAAAGTCTTTCTACAAGCTGCCCTTGTGATTTCCCAGAGGTAACGTCGGCTTCACTGCCGCGCAGTTGGCTAAGAAACGCGTCCAGTTCCACGGGCAATGGAGCGCTGAACTCCACGTATTCTTCCGTTGTGGGCAATCGAAATCCCAAAATGTGTGCGTGCAGAAACTGACGGTCAAGGCGAGGGTCTTTGCCTCCGTACAGCGTGTCTCCAGCCAGAGGATAGCCTATGGAGGAGAAGTGCACCCTTATCTGATGGGTCCTGCCGGTCTTGGGAAACGCCTCTGCCAGTGTGAATCCCGGCAGTGTGAATCCCGGGAGCCTCTCCAGTACGCGGTATGAGGTCTCCGCCTCCCGCCCTCTTTCTACCACAGCCATTCGCTTACGGTTTCGAGGGTCTCTCCCTATATTGGCGATTATGGTCCCCTCTGCTGGCTCAAGAGACCCGGTGGCCAGTGCTAAATACACCTTGCGTATTTCTCGTCCCTTTATCTGCCTCGAAACATGCTCATGAGCAAGGCGATTCTTGGCCACCACCATAATACCGGACGTGTCCTTATCCAGACGGTGCACAATCCCCGGCCTCAAGCCCTCATCAATTCGATTTAGTTCGGGCAGTCTAGCAAGAAGGGCGTTTACCAGAGTGCCAACGGGATGCCCGGGAGCAGGATGGACAACCATTCCAGCTGGCTTATTCACCACCAGGATGTCGTCATCTTCGTATACCACCGCAATGGGTATGTCCTGAGGCAACAGGGTTGTTGGCAAAGGAGGAGAGACCTCTATCTCCACCAACTCCCCTCCCTTCAATCTGTAGGAGGCTTTGGCAGTGAACCCGTCCACCGTCACCAGTCCCCTTGCCATAAGGCCGGCTATATGGGCGCGAGACAGATCAGCCTGCCTCATAGCAAGGAATTTATCAAGGCGTTCGCCCTGAAGGTCTGCAACCAACTTGCGAGTTACTCCCACTGGTCTTCTCTTTTTCCAGGGACGACATTATCAGATACGGATGTTGGTTCCATCTCACTGGCCAGCAAGCCCTCATCCACGGACACTACTGGAAGAAGCATGCCTTCCTCGGTCGGCTCAGGTTCAGGGTGGCTGCTGTCCTTGGTTGACATCAACGTCCAGAGAAGCCCAATCAGCCCCACCACTATGGCAGAGTCCGCCAGGTTGAACACCGGCCACGCTCCCACATCGATGAAATCCACAACATAGCCAAGGCGCGCTCTATCAACCAGATTGCCTATTGCCCCTCCCAGCTGAAGCCCAAGGCTGAGGCGTAATATGGTGCTGCTGACGGGGTGGGTACGATAGAAGAGCAGCAATACCCCGATTCCCACAAAGGACGCCAGAATGAGAAACAGCGTCTGGTTGGGGAAAAGCCCGAACGCACTGCCTGAGTTGGTGACATAGGTCAGTCGGAACAGCCCTGAATTGGGCACCGACTGTCCCGGACTCAAGGTAAGTACAATCAGTGCCTTTGTTACCTGATCCGCCATCAGGGTAGCGATCATGATGACCAGAGAGATCATGTTAGAATGCTCCTGAGGCGGCCTTCAAGTGGTGGGCTTTCCATATAGAACGACGTGTTAGGAATAAGTATCAGCGCTACGCTGTCGCCAGTCATGCACATTGGGCAACAATAGAGTCCTTGCTAGCAGTTTAGCATACGGCCAAATGACAGGCAAACCAGCATCAAAGCAGTCTTCTGTTGCACTTCCTCGGACTGGGATAGCAGCCACGTGGCAGTTATGATAAGATCCCCCAATAAATACAGTTCAGGCGTCAGAAAGAACCAGCCGTGTCCTATGCGATCAGACCAGCGAATGAAGCAGACGTGCCCCAGCTGGCGGAGATAGAGAAAGAGGCCTTTCCCACAACCTGGCCCGCTACTCCGTTCAAACGGGAGTTGTCCAATAGGACGGCCAGCTTTCTCGTCACCTATCAACTACCCGGAAACAGGCGTCCTGTCTCCTCAGTTTCCCATGAGCGGCCTGGCGAAGGCAGCGACATCACAACTCGCGGGTGGAGAGGACTCTGGGACCGTCTTTTTCAGAGAAATGCTCCTGCATCCCTCACTGACAATCCCGCGGACTACGTGGCCGGCTACGTTGCCACGTGGTATATGACAGACGAGGCCCACATAACAGGCATCGCCGTCAGGGAATCGCTGAGAGGCAACGGCCTTGGAGAGCTGCTGCTCATGGCCTCCATTGAGCTGGCGATGAGGCATCAGTCCAGGGTGGTGACCCTGGAGGTGCGGGTCTCAAATCACGTTGCCCAGTCCCTGTACTCCAAGTACGGCTTCAGCCAGGTTGGCAGTCGCAAGGGGTACTACTCCGACAACCATGAGGACGCCTACATAATGACCACAGACCCCATCTTCTCCCCTGCCTATAGTCAGCAGTTGACCAGCTTGGAGGAGACCTACAAGTCGAGACGCGGGGACGTGGCTCTTGGCCTTGGCTGATGGAGGACGTGGTCAGAGATATTAAACAACAGCCTGGATAGTGGTTTCTCAACTCCATCATAATAAGAAGGGCCCCCGTGTATTCCACGGAGGCCCTTCTTATCGGGGGTACCTGCGTTGTTGAGAGCGTAGTTCAACAGACCCACCTCAGTCATGACCTTGAGGCTATTTGAATGATAAGGAGTGTGTTCTGTTAAGCGCTATCAGCCAGTAAGGTAATTTCGTTTTGCAGATAATCATGTAGCGGCAGTGTCTTGTGCGCTTCCTCTAAATCGGCTTGAGATTCAACATTCCAAATAAGCGTCATAGCTGAATTATCGGCTGCCATGTAGGCCGCTTCCATAACGCCTTGTGCTCCTAATTCCTTAAGTTTTGCCTGCTCCGATGGAATGAGTTCTGTAAGACGTCAGCGATTTTGGACACTTTTTGAGGCCTAATAAACCCGAGAGATTTTGGGGTGGTAG
>JAQBZZ010000019.1 GCA_027622595.1 Chloroflexota bacterium | reverse complement strand
CACAGAGATTCTATACTAGACTATCTGCAGCATGAGAGGTTTCGTGTCCACTATTTACGTCCGACCTCATTTACATCCGGGTCCGTTTCCTCTTCCATCCGCTTTGTAAGATTATCCAGTGTTTTGGTGTGACCTACCCTGGAGGTCCAGGACTCCACACCACCTATAGACTCGCTTAGACTCGCTGAAAAGCTTGACTATGCTCTCGGCAGAGGCGTTCATGAATTCCTTCAGGTATGCCTCTAACCCCCATATCGGCGACGGCCCGTCTTCCGGCACACCCCACCGTGATGATTCAGAGTCCCTGCGGTATATCTTGTTGCCGATGATTATTGATTCTGCGACATCTGTCCCTTGCATCTGTATGGTCCACATCCGGTCTGGGGCAAGATAGCTTCCTTCTGCTTCGAAGGCATTTAGCTCTCCGATACCCTCCGCTGTGGCGGCATAGGATAGTGTGAAATGAAAGGACGTAACTTCTTCAGCGGCGGCGTAGGCCCTCTCCAGAACCATCGCGGACGTCGTTTCATCGGTCTTGCTGCAACCCACGAATGAAAGTAGCAACAGGCTCAGTACGACCAATGCTTTAGTGTCTCTCATCTCCTACCTCTATTTCCCCACCGTGGACAGCAGGTATGCCTCCAGCAGGGGGTTCAGGTCGCCGTCCAGGACGGCGGAGGTATCCGAAGTCTCGTAGCTGCTGCGGTGGTCCTTCACCATCTTGTATGGGTGCAGGACGTAGCTCCTTATCTGGTTTCCCCACTCGGCGGATACGTGTTCCCCTTTTAGCCGAGCCTGCTCCTCAGACCGACGTTTCATCTCGAGTTCCATGAGGCGTGCCCGCAGGACCTTCATGGCATACTCCTTGTTCTGGAACTGGGAGCGTTCGTTCTGGCAGGTGACGACTATTCCTGAAGGCAGATGTGTTATGCGCACCGCGGTCGAGTTCTTCTGCACCGCCTGCCCGCCGTGGCCGCTGGCCCGGTAGACGTCGATGCGCAGGTCATCGGAGTTGATGACGATGTCTCCCTTCTCATCGGCCTCTGGCAGCACCTCCACCAGGGCAAAGGAGGTATGCCGCATGTGGGCTGAATCGAATGGAGACAGGCGTACCAGCCGGTGTACGCCCCGGTCGGCCTTCAGATACCCATAGGCGTACTTGCCCTCTATGTTGATGAACGCGTTCTTAATCCCTGCCTCGTCTCCCGGCGAGATGTCAAGGACACGGCTGCTATAACCCTCACGCTCTGCCCAACGCAGGTACATCCGCAGGAGCATCTGCGCCCAATCCTGAGACTCCGTTCCACCGGCACCCGCGTGGATGGCCAGGATGGCATTGCGAGTGTCGTGCTCTCCAGAGAGAATAAGCTGGAACTCCCGCGCGTTTATCTCTTTGGATAGAGCATCAACCTCTTGTGAAAGAGTCTCCTCCAGAGAGGTATCGCCCTCCTCCAGGGCCATGACCAGGAGATCATGAGTCGAGGAAGTTCGTGTTTCCAGATTCCTCCAGGCGTCCGCCGCCTGCTTCAGTTCCGCCAGGTGGATCATCACCGGCTGAGCAGCCTGTGGGTCGTCCCAGAACTGGGGTCGTCCCGCCTCGGCTTCCAGTCGCGCTATCTCTGTTTCTTTAGCCGGGACGTCAAAGCCGCACCAGCATTTGAGAGATACGCTCGTTCAGGTCTTGGATGCGCCCCTTAAGCTCTTGCATTACGTAACACCGTCCTAATCGATTACAGCAGCGTCCTCACGACGCACGCCGAGAGTTTGGAGTCCCCGTGGCTCTACCTGGGAGCGATTCTACCCGCAGCGGCCAGGTGCGCCAACCGGGTTTGGCTCTGGCATACGATACCCCTTGCAGCAGGCAAGAGTCAATTCAATGGCGCTTTCCAAGCTCACCCTGTGACATATTGAGACGTAAATTGGGTTTACGGATTCCCTGGTGCGTACCGCCGCCCCCACAACTTCTTCTCTGTCCACAAGAGGCACATGCGCCCCGGCACTGGACGCGAGATTTCCCTTCGGTCGCCCTTTCAGAATAGACTTGGCACACCCGATTGTGGAAGTGTCCGCCAGAAGCCCAAGGTGACATGCTAGGCCGAACCGCCTGGGATGGGCTAGCCCCTGACCATCCATCAAGACGACGTCCGGGGTGGTCGCAAGCTGCTCCAAGGCTCCCAGGATCAGGGGGGCCTCCCGAAAGGAGAGCAGCCCCGGCACATACGGAAAGCCCGGCTTCCCCTGGTAGACCCTGACCTCCACTACCTGTAATTCAGGCAGTTCCAGAACGACCGCTGCCCCCACGGCGTTGCCGTTGGCATCAGGCGGCGAGATATCCACCCCGGCAACGTAGCGAATTGGCCCTACCAAACCGTCTTCCACACTCACCCTGGAAGCGAGGTTTTTCTGTATTTCTATGGCCTCTTTTGTATCCACGTCCCAGGAATGCAGCGATTGGTATTTCATGTATTTCACAAGAATATTATACCAAGACCGTGCCTTCACTCACATAACAGGCGAGATGAAGTCCGGAGCACTCCCCCTTGCCTGGCAACTCACATAACTGTAGACTACCAAACTGACTGGACTTAGCGATGACCATCAAAGACCAAAACAAAGAACTGGACTCTCTGCGGGAGCGCATGCGCCATTCCGCCTCCCACATTATGGCTGACGCCGTGCTTCAGCTTTTCCCGGAGGCCAAGCTGGCCATTGGCCCTCCCACGGACGATGGCTTCTACTACGACTTCCAGGTTTCCCGTCCGTTCACACCTGAGGACCTGGAGGCCATCGACGCCCATGTACGTCAGACCATCGCCAGAGACCTCCCGTTCCAGCGGGAAGAACTGAGCAGGGAAGATGCTCTAAGCATGTTCGCGGAACAGCCCTTCAAGCTGGAGATCATCGATGGGCTACCGTCCGACGAGGCAATCAGCATCTACCGCCACGGAGACTTCGTAGACCTGTGCCAGGGGCCTCACGTGGACTCCACAGGACAGATAAGCGCTTATAAGCTCTTGCATGTAGCGGGCGCGTACTGGCGCGGGGATGAACACCGCCCCATGCTGCAACGCATATATGGCACCGCCTTTGAGACGGCTGAAGCCCTGGAGGAACACCTCGCCCGGCTTGAGGAAGCCCAGCGCCGTGACCATCGCAGGTTGGGCCGTGAGCTTGACCTGTTCATGTTCGATCCCATCGCCCCAGCCAGCCCTTTCTTCCTTCCCAAGGGAACGATTGTATACAACCTCCTCGTCGAGTACGTCCGGAGCCTTTACGGGCGCTACGGCTACCAGGAGGTGATAACACCACAGATATACTCCACGGAGTTGTGGAAACGCTCAGGGCACTACGACAACTACATCGAGAGCATGTACTTCACCACTGTAGAGGAGCGGGAGTACGGAGTTAAGCCCATGAACTGCCCGGGGCACATCACGATGTACGCCTCACGGCTTCGTTCCTACCGGGAACTGCCCCTGAGGTACGCCGACTTCAGCCGGCTCCATCGCTTCGAGCGCTCCGGTGTCACCCACGGGCTCACTCGTGTCCGCAGCTTCTCACAGGACGACGCCCATATTTTCTGCGAGGAAGAGCAGGTGGAGGGGGAGATCGCCTCCATACTGGAGATGCTGAAAGAGACCTACGACGCCATGGGTCTTGGAACGCCTCACGTAACACTCTCTCTTCGCCCGGAGAAGCGTGGAGGAAGCGAGGAGATGTGGGACAGGGCCGAGGATATACTCCGCACAGCCCTCACCGCGTCCGGATTCCCTTTCGAGGCTGTCAGCGGAGAGGGTGCCTTCTACGGCCCAAAGATAGACTTCTTCATGGAGGACGCCCTTGGCCGCGAATGGCAACTCGGCACCGTACAGCTAGACCTGTTCATGCCTGAGCGATTCGAGTTGGAGTACGTAGCCCAGGACAGCAGCCAAAAGCGTCCCATCATGATCCACCGCGCAATCCTGGGCTCGCTGGAGCGCTTTCTAGGCGTCCTCATAGAACACTACGCAGGGGCCTTCCCAACCTGGCTTGCCCCGGTACAGGCGGTGATTATCCCCATCGCAGACCGCCATCTGGACTATGCTCGCCTGGTGGAAGAGAGCCTAAAGGAACGTGGTATTCGGGTAGAGGTGGATGACCGCTCCGAGCGTATGAACGCAAAAATCAGGCACGCCCAGCTACAGAAAGTCCCCTATATGCTGGTGGTTGGCGATAAAGAAGCGGAGGCCGAATCTGCTTCGGTCCGACTACGGGATGGTCAGGACCTGGGCCCAAAGACCCTGCCTGAAGTCATAACCCTCGTTCAGGAAGCCATAGACGCCAAGACCTGACCTACTCCTCCCGCTCATGCCGTTCACAGGCTTAGGATGAGCCGCTCGCCAGACCAGCGTAACAGTTGCTTATTGTGGGTGCAGGGCGTGCCCCGCCGGCACAGGAATCATGCCCTCCAGGATACGCTGAAGGGCCAGGGAGTGACTGCAGAAGTCGTGGCCAACAAAGAAGAGGCAGGAACAGGCCAGGTTTCCTTTGCTGTACTCTAGTTTATGATCGTCGTTCTCTCCCTTGAACTCGGCTACAAAGCTATCGAAGGTGACCCGTTCCTTTTCCTCGGCATACCTCTTGGCCTTCTCTATCTTACTGATCACGCTAGAGTACATATATGCTCCTTTGCATCAGTATGGCTTCCCTTAAATTCTAAGCCTTAGAATTGTTGTGGTCAATAACATGCGAGTAATCTACGAGTGATTTATATGATCTAGCGAAGCCGCAAATTCAACATTTACGGCTTCTGTGTTATAATTCACGACGCTTCCAAATCCGAAGAAGACGCGGTGGAGCACATTGGTATGACAACACTTTACATAGCTTCAGACCAGGCGCGAGCGGGTAAGACCGCATTATGTGTTACCCTGGCCCGTCAACTGTCTCAAGAGGGCAGGAAAGCGGCCCTGTTCAAGCCCTTTCATATGCCGTCTCAGGCAGGGGGCATAGACCAGGATGTCCGGATTCTCAGGCAGGCGGTCAATGCCGAGGGAGCCGAGAGCACAGCGTGGCCAATTGCCCTACCTCGGGATGGAGACTTGGGAGAGCTTCCAGTAGACCGTGCATTGGGAGAATTTCGAGAGGCGACCTCCGGGGCAGACATCTCTATCGTAGAGGGCTTGAGTGGCCTTACCGATGCTTTGGGATCGGCCTCCAATCGTCTGGCCGAGGGCATGGACGCCGTTGTTATTGTTGCGATAGGGTACACCCCTAACCTTGCGTTGGAAGATATCCTCAGGGCAAAGCAACTCTTTGGAGACAGACTGGCAGGGATAGTCCTCAACGGAGTGACGCGGTATAAGGTCCGAGAGGTGAAGGCCCAGCTTGTCCCAAGGGTAGAGGCCGAAGGGGTGAAGGTGCTGGCTGCCATCCCTGAGGATAGGCGTCTCCTTGGTGTCAGCGTAGGCCAGTTGGCCCAGCATCTGGATGGCAAATTCCTTAATTTGGAAGAGAAAAGTGATAACCTTGTGGAGCACTACCTCATTGGGGGCATGATCCTGGACTGGGGAGTGCTGTATTTTGAGCGGTTTTCCAACAAAGCGGTCATCGTCAGGGGCGATAGGCCGGATATTCAGATGGCTGCGTTGAAGACTCCCACCAGTTGCATTGTGCTCACGGGAGGACATGCTCCCATTCAGTACGTCAATTACGAGGCGGGTGAAGAGGAAGTGCCTCTCATACAGGTTGAGACGGATACTCTCGCCACCACTGCAGCCCTTGAATCCCTTCAGGAAAGGGTCCTTTTCGACCACCCCATGAAGCAGACCCAGTTCCGGGAGCTTCTATCCCAACACGGCGACTTTGAAGCCCTGTACCGGCTCCTGGTGGCCTGAACAGGCCGTTTAAAAGAGGGGTTCAGAGGGGCGCAGCCCCGAAGCCTGTCCTGAACGAAGCCGAAGAACCGTGAGTCTGCGGGATACCCTCAGACTGGGTTAAGCCCAGATAGATATCCTGTGAAAATATGGTGCAGGGCGAGCCCTGCTAAGGAGCGGGGGTAGTGGCTCCCTCCTCTTGACCGCCGATCCAGGCCTCTCCCCCCTTGAACACCTCTTTTTTCCAGATGGGGACTATCGATTTGATTCTGTCCATGGCGTACTGCGATGCTTCAAAGGCCTCTTTACGATGAGGGGATCCCATTGCCACCACCAGGCTGATCTCTCCGATCTCTAGCTTCCCGACGCGGTGGGCAATGGCTATGTCCTCTATGCCCCATCTCTCCCGTACCTCATCCGCAATCTGGTGCAGCATATTCTCCGCCATGGGTTGGTACGCCTCGTACTCCAGGTAGAGGACATCTCTGCCTTCGGAGAAGTCGCGGGTTGTGCCAAGGAAGGTGATCACAGCCCCGTTGCTGTCTTTGCAGACCAGGTCGGTTATCTCCTGCGGATTCAATGGTTCAGAGGTAATATATATCATGTCTCTCCTCCGCTGACCGGCGGTATAAAGGCCACCTCATCGCCCTCATGCAAGGGAGCCTCTGGATTTACGTACTCCGAGTTTACAGCGATGAGGACCGAATCCGAAAGAGGCAGAGAACTGTATGAACTCCGGAGTCGTGTCAGTAGCTCCTTCGGTGTAGTGCCCTCCGGCAAGTCCACCTCAGTCTGGGAGACACCCGCTCTCTCCCGATAAAGAGCAAAGAAGCGTACCGATACCTTCATGATAACTCTCCACGCTGTCTATTACGTAAAGTATATATTAAAAAGGTATGACCAGGGAATTTTGTCTAAAGTTGTCATGTCAGCTTGCTGGCACCACCAAGGTATGAAAATTGCCCTCAGGCCTCTGTCTATTTTCACAGCAGGGTACCTGGTGCTAAGTAATATATGCATGGACGCATGTGTGGAAGTCTGGGGAGCAGTGCCATGAGATGAGAGGCAGAGTGATGCATTACTCCTCTAGGGAAGGTTCGTCTCTGCTGTGGTCCTCAGTAGTATAATCTATGGCTTGATCAGTTGGGGGGCCTACCAGTGTGCGCTTGAGTGGGTAAGAGAAAGCCTTGGACCCAAGATAATCCAACGAATAGCTACGATATGGGCGGTCTGCTTTCTGCCAGAAGTACACTACACATACCATTTCTTCTCGTCACTTCACAGGATATTCTGCCTCTTAACATATATCTCCTCCTCTTATCTTTACCTACCGTTACCTATTCTATACACAGCTTTGCTGAATATTTACACTTTTCCTTACATTGGCGAACTACTATTTTTGATAGACACAGATAGTAGTCCTAGTGCTGTTTGAAGGCAACCAGCAATGACAGGAGGGCCGCATGAACATTCTGATAATCGAAGATGACATGGATATATTTGAGGTCGTGTCATTAAGCCTCGATATGCGCTGGCCTGATGCTAACGTACAGAATGCCCCCACGGGTGAGCTTGGTGTGCAGTTGGCAAAAACGGCAGAGCCTGATGTCGTAATTCTGGACATTGGACTGCCTGACATCGACGGTTTCGAGGTGTGCTCTCGTATCAGAGGTTTTTCCAGCGTCCCGATTGTGATGCTCACGGTGAGGGATAACAGAGAGGATGTTATCAAGGGATTGGAGTTGGGAGCCGACGATTACATAGTAAAACCCTTCAAGCCCGAAGAGATGCTGGCAAGAGGCAACGCCGTCCTTCGCCGCATTCAAATGACCCACTTGAGAGACGTGGAGATGATTTTCCGGCAGGGAGACCTAATCGTCAACTTTAGGAACGGCGAGGTCCATGCCAATAGCGAACCCATAAGACTGGGGCCCACAGAATACCAAATCTTTTATCATCTCATCACCAATGCAGGTAGAGTGGTTGCACGTCAGTCGTTAACGGATAGCATATGGGGCGAAGAATACCGTGAAAAACCCTACTTCCTGACCTCTCGCATTTCAAGGCTCAAGGATACGCTACAAGGGTATCCGCAGACTCAGAACCTGGCTTTCCAAGAAGGAGAGGGAGGATACTCACTCACTCTCCAATCAAGAGACCAAGAGCGCTAGAGAGCTTTCGCCGTGTGAGATTCGCGGCCATACCCGGCTTCCCACTGATGGCCGGGGCTGCAGACGTGAGAAAAGGTAACGTGGTGTGCCTAAAGTGGGTGTGGGTCTTCCTAACGGTTTGGGTGTCGTATGGGGGTGTTGCGAGATGGTTTCCTCATACGTGGCGCAGGCGTTGCCGGATTCCTGGGCTGGCTTTGACGCGCGGCGCGTGTCCCATCGACAGTCGAAAAGGTTGAGGTCTGCTTTCCACCCGGCCAGGGTTGACGAGTGAACAGGCGTCCCAGCGTCCGTCCAATCTCCCTCCACTTTGAGGCGTCCTCCGCTGTGATGAACGTAATCGCCTCACCCTGACGGCCCATACGGCCTGTGCGGCCGACCCTGTGGGTAAACAGCTGCCCTGAATCCGGCAGGTCGTAGTTGATTACTTGCTCAATGCCCTGGACGTCCAGTCCACGTGCAGCGACGTTCGTAGCCACCAGGATTGGCAGATCACCTGACCGAAATCCCTGCATCACGCGCTCGCGGGCACCCTGACTCAAATTCCCCTGCAGAGCGGCCACCGGATAGCCCAGGTCGCTCAGTTGAATCGCCAGCTTCTTCACACCGTGCTTGGTCCGCCCGAACACGAGGACAGAGCCACCGCTGCGCTGGTCCAGTAGTGTCCGCAGTGCGTCCAACTTATCACTCTTGTCGATATCATAGATTACGTGCTTGATCTCGGGTGGCGCGTGCATTTGTGCGTCTATCTGCACAGTCTCAGGGTCGTGAAGCTGCTGTCCTGCGGTCTTCATGACCCAATCGGGCATCGTCGCTGAAAACAGGGCCATCTGGCGTTTCGCCGGTGCCTGTGACAGGATCGCCTCCACATCGTGTGCGAATCCCTGGTCCAGCATCTCGTCGGCCTCGTCCAGCACGAACATGCGAAGGCCCCGCAGCGACAGATTCCCCTGACGCAGATGGTCCAGCGTCCTCCCTGGTGTTCCGATGACCACCTGGGCATTGCCCGCCAAAGCCCTGCGCTCCGGCTCCAATGACCTGCCGCCATACAGCAGCGTCACTTTCAGCCGTCGTTGGGCAGCCAGCACCTCCGTTACGCTCGCAACCTGGATCGCCAGTTCGCGGGTGGGCACCAGGACAAGGGCCTGGACGCCGCGAATTGACGGATCGCACCGCTCGACCATCGGGATAGCGAACGCCAGCGTCTTCCCGGAACCGGTCCGCGCCTGTCCAATCACGTCCCGGCCTGCCAGAAGGACAGGGATCGTCGCTTCCTGAATAGGTGTCGGCGCGGAAATGCCCATGCTGGCGATGGCCCTTCGCGTCGTATCCTGTAGTGTAAGGCCGGAGAAAGCAGCAGCAGCATCGAAGGTATCGGCAGCATTCTCTCCAGTTGGCTCATTTACCGCTTTATCGGTGTCTGCCGACTGTGCCCTCTGCGGTCGTGACCGAAAGCAGCTCAGGCAATAGCCAGGCCGGTCATGGCTGGGCTTGAACGGCAGCGTTGTATGAACGCCACAAATCGCACAAACCGTTGGGTAGGTCTGCCGCCTCTCTTCATTGGAGGCATTACTGGTAGCGCTACGGGTGACTGTCCGGGCCGCTCGTCGGTTGGCCCAGCAGTCCGGACAGTGGGTTGGCTGGTTCGTGAAGCCCCTGCGTGCGTGGGCAGCCTGCTGGCTAGCCGTGAAAGAGAATTCCTTGCCGCACTCGCGGCAGATCAACATAAGATCAGATAACAATGTGCGCTGGCTCCTTAAAATCGTAATCGCGGAACAGGTCGGTCAGCGCGATGCAGTGAGGGGGACAAACGAGGATGCGAAGAGTAGGTCCCTTGCCGTGCCCATCCATGACGGTGAACTGCCGAGTATTTAACGTTGAGTAAGTATACCATGAGACGCGAGTCAGCAAGAATGCTGCTCCTAGTTGGTGATGTGGTGGGCGGTAGTGGACTCGAACCACTGACCTCTGCCATGTCAAGGCAGCACTCTAACCAGCTGAGCTAACCGCCCGCCCAAGAGGTGGAGCATGTCCACCTCTTCTAGCCTTAGTTCTTAATATTCTACCTAGCCCGGTGCTGCTTCCAGAACGTGGGAGATGGTCTCGGATTCAAGGGTCAGCCGGGAAGCACGCTGGGAGTTCCCGCCCTTCTCGTCCATGGCGGCTAAGCCAAGACGTTCCCTACCCTCTGGAGAGGAGTGCAGGTTGGCAGGTATAAGGCGGCCGATTATGACGTTCTCCTTCAGTCCAATCAGATGGTCAACAGCCCCATTCATACTGCTTTCTGTGAGGACACGCGCCGTCTCCTGGAAGGAAGCGGCGGCAAGGAAGCTATCTGTGCTGAGGGACGCCCGCGTCACGCCCAGTAGAGCTGGCGATGCCATTGCGGGCTCTCCACCTTCAGCCATCACCTTAGCATTGGCGTCCTCATAGGTTATGCGGTCTACCAACTCGCCCGGAAGCATGTCGGTATCGCCGGGTGAGTCCACCCTGACCTTTTTGAGCATCTGCCGAACGATTACTTCGATGTGCTTGTTGTTGATATTGACCCCTTGGGAACGATAGACCCTCTGCACTTCATCCAGCAGGTATTGCTGCACCGCTTCCCGACCCAAGATTCGCAGAATATCCTGAGGGTTGAGAGGGCCAGCGGTAAGCGGGTCGCCAGCATTTATGGTGGCCCCATCCTCCACCACCAGATGGGAAGCCGGAGGTATCAAATATTCTCGCTCCTCCTTCTCGTCCCAAACAAGAGTGATGATGTCGGCAGTGATTTCGATACGACCGGCGATACGGGCTGTCACTGGAAGTGGCTGAGGAATATTCCCGTCACCGCTCCGAGGCATTCCCTCAGGGCTAGCCAGAGCGGTACCGCCCTCTACCCATTCGCCATCCTTCACCAGTGGCAGGTAACCGGTTGGCATCGCATACTCTTCCCTATACTCCTCGGTGCTGCTCACCCTAATCAGCCGCTCTTCCCCGTCTTCGATCCTTTCCACTACGCCGTCTATCTCCACAAGGAATGCTTGCCCCTTGGGAGACCTGGCCTCGAAAAGCTCCTCCACCCTTGGAAGACCGCTTGTGATGTCGATACCAGCTACACCACCCGTGTGAAACGTCCTCATGGTAAGCTGTGTTCCGGGCTCTCCAATACTCTGAGCGGCCATGACGCCTACCGCCTCTCCGAGTATGGCCTTCTTGCCGGTCGCAGGGTTGCGACCATAGCACAGGCTGCACATTCCACTGCGGGACTCACAGTTCAGAGCAGACCTCACATGTACTTCCTCGATATTCAGAGCAGCGATCCTGTCTGCCAGGTCCTCAGTTATCTCTTCGTCGCGCTCCACGATGATCTCTCCGGTGGTTGGGTCTGCGACGGCGCTGGCAACGGTGCGTCCCACCAGGCGGGTGGCAAAGGGAGCCTCCAATGGCCTATCGTGATGGAACTGAATGGTTATGCCCATAGTGGTACCGCAATCGTCCTCCAGGATAATGACCTCCTGGGATACGTCGATCAGGCGCCGGGTTAGATAGCCGCTATCGGCTGTCCGAAGCGCCGTGTCGGCCAGTCCCTTGCGTGCACCGTGGGTGGAGATGAAGTACTCCAGCACGCTAAGGCCCTCTCGGAAGCTGGATTTGATTGGCAGCTCAATAATGCGCCCCCGTGGATTGCTCATCAGGCCGCGCATGCCAGCCATCTGCTTTATCTGGGCTATGTTACCCTTGGCTCCAGAGATAGCCATGAGATAAACACCGCCGTAGGTGGGCAGATGTTCTTCGATGACTTTGGTCATCTTGTCACTGGTGTCGGTCCAGATTTGGACAGCCGTGGTGTACCGCTCATCCTCGGTAATGAGTCCCCTTTGGAACTGCTCTTCAAGACCATCGATCTTGCCGGTAGCAGTGGCTATGAGGGCGGCCTTCTCAGGCGGCACCTCAATGTCGTTGATGGCTATGGTGGTGCCGGACTGGCCTGCGTAGTGGAAGCCCAAACGCTTGATCTTGTCCAGCATGTCCGCAGTCGTCTGGTTCCCCAGGGCACGGTAGCATTCGGCGGTCAGGTCTTTCAGGAGGTTCTTGTCCATTATCTGGTTGCGATAGCTCAGCCCTTCTGGCACGACTTCGTTGAAGATAATGCGGCCCACGGTGGTGCTGAGCCAGGTGGTCCCCGAGCCGTTTTCAGACTGCTTTATCAACACGGGCGCTCTCAGGTCCACAACACCATGCTCATAGGCCATCCTGGCTTCGTCGAAGTCGTTATGCTTGGATCCATCTCCCTTGGCGCCGGGGACTTCGGTTGTCAGATAGTAGCAGCCGAACACCATGTCCAGGGTTGGGGCCACGATGGGTTCTCCCGAACTGGGGGAGAGCATGTTCTGGGTGCTAAGCATGAGCTTCCTTGCTTCTTGCACCGCCTCTTTGGATAGCGGCACATGCACAGCCATCTGGTCGCCATCAAAGTCGGCGTTAAAGGCCGTGCAGACCAGTGGATGAATCTTGATGGCGCTGCCTTCCACCAGCACTGGCTCAAACGCCTGAATGCCCAGGCGGTGAAGAGTGGGAGCGCGGTTAAGGAGCACAGGCCTTTTGGTTATCACTTCTTCCAGGATATCCCATACCTCCGGGTTCACTCGCTCCACCATGCGCTTGGCGCTCTTGATGTTATGGAAATGGCCGTCCAGGATCAGGCGGTTCATTACAAAGGGCTTGAACAGCTCCAGCGCCATCTTCTTGGGAAGGCCGCATTGGTTGAGCTTTAGTTCCGGCCCCACCACGATAACGGAGCGGCCGCTGTAGTCCACCCTCTTGCCAAGCAGGTTCTGGCGGAACCTTCCCTGTTTGCCTCGAAGGAGGTCTGCCAGGGACTTGAGCTTGTGGTTGTGGCTTCCGGAAATGGCCTTACCCACTCGTCCGTTGTCTATAAGAGCATCCACCGCTTCCTGAAGCATCCTCTTCTCGTTACGCACGATGATCTCTGGAGCACCAAGCTCCAGCAGACGCTTCAGCCTGTTGTTGCGATTGATGACCCGTCTGTATAGGTCGTTGAGGTCACTGGTGGCAAACCGCCCTCCATCCAACTGCACCATGGGCCTAAGGTCGGGTGGCAGCACGGGCAGCACGGAGATGATCATCCATTGAGGCTCGTTACCACTCTTTATGAGAGATTCCACAACGCGAAGGCGCTTTATTGCCTTCTTGCGACGCTGCCCGGAGGTTGAGACAAACTCTTCGTGTAGATGTAGTTTGAGGGCCTCCAGGTCCATCTGCTTCAGGATGTTCAGGATGCCCTCTGCACCCATGTCAGCCTTGAAGATGTCTTCATACTTGTCTCTCAGATCGCGATAGTTGGCCTCAGTCAGGAGTTGCATGGTCCGCAAGTCCTCTAGTTCGTCTATCTGGGCCAGGATTTCCTGTTCTTGTTTCTCCCTATCCACTTTGGGCGTTTCCACCGCGTCTTCTTCTGAATCCGGCTGGCCGTCGTTAACAGCTTCTATGGATTCTTCAGCGGGTTGGATCTCCGGCTGCTCAAGCGAGTCCTTGAGGGACTGAATGAAGCTGGAGCGCTTGTCCTCGTCTATGTGAGTGATGATGTACTTGGCAAAGTACAGAACCCTTTCCAGGTTCCTGGGGGAAAGGTCTAGGAGGAGTCCCAGACGGCTGGGTATCCCCTTGGAAAACCAGACGTGCGCCACGGGAGCAGCGAGTTGAATGTGGGCCATTCGCTCACGCCTGACCTTGGAGCGGGCTACTTCCACGCCGCACCTGTCACAAATAACCCCTTTATAGCGGATCTTCTTGTACTTCCCGCAGAAGCACTCCCAGTCCTTTGTGGGACCGAAGATTCGCTCGCAGAAAAGACCGTCTTTCTCAGGTCTGAGGGTACGGTAGTTTATGGTCTCAGGCTTGGTTACCTCCCCGTAGGACCAACTTTTGATTTGCTCCGGGGAAGCAATGGAGATGCGAATCGCATTAAATTCCGTGCTCTGTGTCATTCTCCACCTCCTCTGTTTCGGCTATCCCGTCTGTTTCAACAATTGCGTCTATGTCGCTTGTATCTATGTCGTCTTGGTTTGTATCATCTACTTCTTCTATCCAGTTTACCGCCGCCTCAACCTCGTCTATGATTTCACCCTCTACGGTAACGGTTTCTGTGGCGTCCTGGAGCATGGGCTGGTCATCCTCTTCGTGAAGCAACTCCACAGAGAGTCCCAGGCTCTGAAGCTCCTTGACCAACACGTGGAAGGACTCAGGAATTCCCGGCTGGACCACATCCTCCCCCTTGACGATGGCCTCGTAGGTCTTGACCCGTCCGATTACATCGTCAGACTTAACGGTGAGCATCTCCTGGAGGTTATATGCGGCGCTGTAGGACTCCAGTGCCCACACTTCCATTTCGCCGAACCGCTGGCCTCCGAATTGGGCCTTACCTCCCAGGGGTTGCTGGGTTATCAGGGAGTAGGGGCCTGTTGACCTGGCGTGTATCTTGTCCTCCACCAAGTGAATGAGCTTCAGCATGTAGATGTAGCCCACCGTGACCGGCTGGTGAAAGGCCTCACCGGTTAGTCCGTCATACAGGATGCTCTTGCCCAGGGTTGGCGCCGATTTGCCAGACTCTTTGCTCAGACGAATGGCCTCGCGGGACATTTCCTCATCGGACATATTCTTGATATCCACTCCCGCTTCATCTGCAAGCCAGATCCTGAGACATGCCCTTCGAGCCTCACCAGGATAATCATCGCTCAGGGCCTGATCGGGGTTGTACCCCTTTTCGACCAACCACTCCTTCACTATGTCCATATTCGGATGAGAATCGCCATCCACGGAACGGGGGTCTATTGCTCCGGACTGCCTGAGCATCCATGCCTTGGCAAGTCCATCTTCAATAGCTCCGTCCCCTGCTCCGTCAAAGACAGGGGTCGCCACTCTCATCCCAAGGCTATGGGCAGCCATCCCAAGGTGAGTCTCAAGCAACTGGCCCAGATTCATCCTGGAAGGCACTCCTATGGGGTTGAGTATGATGTCCATTGGGGTCCCATCGAGAAGGTAGGGCATGTCGGCCGCGGGGAGCACACGGGAGATGACTCCCTTGTTGCCGTGACGACCCGCCATCTTATCTCCTGCCGAGATTTTTCTGGTTTGAGCAATCCACACTCGCACCAGGGTATTCACTCCGGGTGGAAGCTCATCCTTGTTGTCCCTGGAGAGAACCTTGACATCTATTATCTTTCCTCTTTCACCGTGCGGCACTCTCAGGGATGTGTCCTTCACGTCCCTGGCCTTCTCTCCAAAGATGGCCCTGAGCAGCTTCTCCTCAGCGGTAAGCTCCGTTTCGCCCTTGGGGGTTATCTTACCCACCAGGATGTCACCGGGTTCCACCTCAGCGCCCGGATAGATTACGCCTTCCTCGTCCAGGTTCCGAAGGCCGTCCTCTCCAACGTTGGAGATGTCCCTGGTAATCTCTTCGGCACCCAGTTTGGTGTCACGGGCTTCCACCTCGTACTTCTCGATGTGAATAGAGGTGAACTTGTCTTTCTTCAACAGGTCTTCATTGATGATGATGGCATCTTCGAAGTTGTACCCTTCCCAACTCATGAAGGCGACCAGGACATTCTGTCCAAGGGCCAACTCCCCATGATCCGTGGAGGAACTGTCGGCCAGGGGTTGCCCCGCCTTCACCACGTCGCCTTTGGTGACTATGGCGCGCTGGGTGATACAGGTGCCCTGGTTGCTTCTCAGGAACTTGATCAAGGTATATTTGTGTGGATTGCCGTCCACATCTGTGACCTCGATGATATTTCCGGAAACGCTTGTGACCACACCGGCGGTGCGCGATATGACCACCTGCCCGCTGTCCATAGCCACTCTGCCCTCCATGCCCGTGCCGACCAGTGGGGCCTCGGTACGAAGAAGCGGTACGGCCTGACGCTGCATGTTGGAACCCATGAGAGCCCTGTTGGCGTCATCGTGCTCCAAAAAGGGAATCAGGGCTGCTGACACACTTACAATCTGTATGGGAGATATATCCATGTAGGATACGTTCTCCGGTGATTCCAGTGAGAATATCTCACCCTTCCTTGCCTCAACCCTCTCGGTTGTAAACTGGTTCTTGCTGTCCAGGGGAGAGTTGGCCTGGGCGATGGGGTACCGCTCTTCATCGTCGGCAGCCATGTAGATGATGTCCTCAGGGTTGGTGGAGGCAAAGGGCTTTACGTGGAGTGTGCATGAGGGAAGGGCGGCAAGACGCTTCGCCAGCGGAGCCGATATTGTCTGACCTTTCTTGGCCACCACTTTACCCTGGTCATCCACCACAGCCTCGGTGACGGTGCGGCCCTGGATGTCCGGGTAGGTGTTCGATACCTCCCATATTACCTTGCGATAGGGTGTCTCAATGAATCCAAACTCGTTGGTCCTGGCGTAGGTGGCCAGAGAACCAAGGAGACCGATATTGGGGCCTTCTGGAGTCTCGATTGGGCAGATACGACCGTAGTGGGAGTGATGGACGTCACGGACGTCAAAACCAGCCCGCTCCCTGG
Organism: Chloroflexota bacterium; assembly: GCA_027622595.1. Lineage (GTDB taxonomy): Bacteria > Chloroflexota > Dehalococcoidia > Lucifugimonadales > UBA2985 > JASLXI01. Next base: position 15,074 of record JAQBZZ010000019.1, on the reverse strand, counting down.
AGAGACCACCGGGGCCCAGAGCGGAGAGACGCCGTTTGTGTGTTAATTCGGCCAGTGGGTTGGTCTGGTCCATGAACTGGGAGAGTTGGGAACCTCCGAAGAACTCCCTGACAGCTGCCACAACGGGGCGGACATTTATCAGGGCCGCAGGGGTAACCGCGGCGGGATCGGGCTGGGTGGTCATCCTCTCCCTGATCACACGCTCCATGCGGAGGAATCCCACTCGCAGTTGGTTCTGAAGGAGTTCTCCAACGGCTCTTATCCTACGATTACCCAAGTGGTCTATGTCATCCGGTGGCTCCTGGCCGTTGTTCACCAGAATCATCTTCCTGATCACAGCCACCAGGTCTTCCTTGGTGAGGTTCTGCTCATCGGCGCTGATATCGGTGCCCAACCTGCGGTTCAGCTTAAACCGTCCCACCTTGCCCAGGTCATAACGGCGAGGGTTGAAAAACAGGTTCTCCATCAGGTTTCGAGCGTTCTCCACATTAGGGGGCTCGCCGGGCCTGAGACGGCGGTAGAACTCCAGGAGGGCCTCATCCTGGCTCTGGACGTTGGCGTCCCGCTCCAATGTGGACTTGATGTACTGGTGCTGAGGGTCTGTGTCAACGTCCTGGAACAGTGTCAACAACTCATTCTCATCCACCAGGCCAAGGGCACGAAGAAGGGTGGTAAGAGATGCCTTTCGCTTGCGGTCCACCTTTACCGACAGGACATCCTTGTTGCTGGTCTCGAATTCCAACCATGCGCCCCTGTAAGGAATCAGCTTACCGGCGCACAGGTCTCTGTCACTGGCCACGTCCCTTTCTACGGTTAAGTAAACACCTGGTGACCTGACCAACTGGCTAACCACAACTCTCTCGGCGCCGTTGATCACAAAGGTGCCCTGAGATGTCATCATGGGTACTTCGCCCATGAAGAGTCTCTGCTCTTTCATTTCGCCGGTTTCCTTGATCAGCAGACGTGTCGTACTATAAAGGGGAGCCGCGTAGGTTATCTCCCTTGCTCGACACTCTTCCTCGGTGTATTTGGGCGTTTGAAACTCGTGGTCGAGGAACGACAGCTCAAACCTGCCCCCGGTGAAGTCCTGGATGGGCGATATCTCATGAAAGAGAGAGCTCAGACAATCACCAATGAACCAATCAAAAGAGTCGATCTGTAGCCGAATGAGATTCGGGACATCCAGCACCTGCGGTATTTTGGCGTAGGACTTCTGAGCGAGGAATACTGAGGTATCTTTGCGGGGAAACACAGCTAACGAGTCCATTATAAATTACGCTCCTGGGCAAATTAAGGATGGCGTCTACTAGACGCGCGCAAATTGCAACTCTGAAGTCGCTCCCGGGGGAAATAGAAAAAATAGTCTCGGACATAAACTGGCAGCAACGAAGTATACCCCACTGGTGACGCGGAAGTCAACTCCCTAACTAGATTAGAGAGTATTCTATCCCTGCAAAGGGCCATATAGTGTACAATACGAGTGTATCATTTCCCACACTGTGAAGGCAACTTTCAAGAACGGGTGGCTTTTCCAGGCAGGAAGGGTGTTTGTGTGCCCCTAAAGGTAGCCTTGGGAGAACCTTCAGAGTATGCTATTTTTGCGATTTAGTTAGAAGGAGTCGGTCATGCCAAAAACACTCGATGCCGCCAAACTCAACCCGGACAAAATGGATACGTTGCTGGCTCTAAAGCGCCACGAGACGCTGGACCAGGAACGCGTCATTTCCATGATACCGCTGAGGCCATACCACGTTGTGGCAGATATCGGCTGCGGGCCGGGTTATTTCGCCATCCCCCTGGCCAAGTACATCAGCCAGGGGAAACTTTACGCCATGGACACGAAGGAAGAGATGCTGGAGGCATGCCGCCAACGTCTATCTGAAGTGCACCTTAACAATATTGAAGTGCTTCACTGTAGCCCTAAGAAGCTGCCTCTGGATAACGACATCTTGGACGGAGCTTTCATGGCCTTTGTACTCCATGAGATCAAGGACAAGAAAAGCGTCCTTGCGGAGGTCGAGAGGTCGCTCCAAAAGGGCGGCTGGCTTGCCGTCATAGAGTGGTACAAGCAGGCAATGGATGAAGGCCCTCCGCTGGAGGACAGGGTGAGCGAGGAGGAAGCCAGGGAGTTGGGCGAGAACGCAGGGCTTCGCTTTGTGAGCCAGCGAGACCTGAACGGTAAGAACTACCTGATGCAGTTCAGGAAATAGTGCCGGCACTAACCGGCTGGGCGTAGCTTATTGGAGTGAACAGCGCTTCGAAGAAACGGGGGCCACCGGTGGGACTTACCGTTACGCCAGCCTATAGAGTGGTTGCCAAGTTTGCCAGGGGAGCCAGAGGCCTGCCCCGTGAAGACGGCATAGACTACCTGGAGCGGAACCTAAGGGCATACATACACCATCAGTTCTCCTCGTCACAGACGGTTTTTCCAGAGCTTGGCGAGAGGTCTGCGGTTTCCCAACTGGGAGACCCTGAGGTAGAGGCCCTCACCAGGGCACTGGATGCCCTGGAGGAGGGTGACCCGAAGTACCTGGTGGAAGAGGCCCTGGCCCTGAGCACTGCGACCCTGCCTCGCCCCGACCTGAACGCCCGCATTCTTCTTCTGCCCGGGGACGGAGAGAGTCGTGTCCTTGTGCAGCAGATGAAGGGTGTGCTTGGCGTAAGCTTTGGGTCCCAGGTCATGGTTCTTTTCCTGTGGCCCGCGGACGGATGGCAAGAGTGGCTGGCCTATACCGTGGCGCATGAGTATGCCCACCTGGTGCGCAATCACCTTTTTCCCAGGGCCCACGCAGGCGGGAAGCTTATATACGTGAAGACCCAGGAACCCGAGACTCTCCTGGACGCCATGATCGCCGAAGGTGTGGGCGATGCCTTTGCCAATTACCAATACCCTTCCATGAAACCACCCTGGGCCCAGGCGCTTCACCCGTCTGTGGAAGCCGGAGTTTGGCCCAAGGTACATAGGCGATTGGGCATTAGCGATCCAACGGAAATCCGCCGCATCCTCTTTGGGGACAACGACCGGATTCCTCAGTGGACGGGATACACCATTGGTTACAGGATAGTCCGTGGATACCTTCAGAAAAACCCCTCAAGTACGCCCTCCAATCTGGTCAGCATTCCCGGCCGCTCTATCTTCGAGGCCAGTGGTTATACCCCACCCGAAGCATAGACGGGTAGCCTCAGAGTACTTTGGTATCGAACTGCAGACATTCGTATCGATACATGAAGTGGATGGTTGGTCTATTCGAGTCCCACGGCAAAAGCAATCTGGAGTAACTTATAAATTACTCACAAGGACGCACCCAGATACGAGCGGCCACGCCGTAACCCAGCGCTCCTTCACCCCGTTCGGTCTTGACGGTAATTATGCCACGGTGTGGGCTGGCTTCTACCACAGTGACTGTCCTCCTGGGCAGAACATCCAGCTCTACCAGGAACCGCAGCAGATCCTGGTCTTCCTCTGGAACCCGGTCAACGCAGTAATCGGCCCCTGGCTGCGCTTGGTCAAGGGTTAGCTTCGGACCCGGAGGGGGAGCATAACCACTGCCGGGGATGGGCCGGCCAAAAGGAGAGGTGGTGGGGTTGCCCAAGCGTTCCCTTATTTTGCCTTCCATCTCTGGGGAGATGGCGTGCTCCAGCCGGTGAGCCTCCACGTGGGCCTTTGGCATCTCCAGCCCCAAAAGGTCCACAACCATGCGCTCCGCCAAGCGGTGACGGCGCACTACGCTCTCGGCCACCACCATACCCCGCTCCGTGAGCCATACACGCTTTTCTGGTGACATCTCCACCAGATCCTCCCGAATCATGCGGCGCACCATGCCCAATACCGAAGGTAAAGAAGAGCCCACGTCCTCCTCGGGGGGCAGGCGCCGGATTTGCTCGGCCAATTGAGCGGGAGTGGGCCAAGCGCCATCCTCATGGAGCTCAAGCAGGGACATGAGGTAGTTTTCCGCAACCCGAGAGACCCGCTCGTAAGCGGGGGGTCTCAAAGACGGCTCTCTCTTGGTCTCTCTGTTGGTCCTAGCCATGATTTACCTATACATAAAATAGCTCCCGCCCTAGGCCGCGTCAAGGAGGTGGAGTGTTTCACACATGGACGACAATAATTATGGCGGAAGTAGTAACCTAGACCTTGACAATATGGGTATCGCATGGTATTACTAAAATAGTTAGTATGCACTTACTATTACACAGTGTGCCAGAGTAGCTTATCGCTGTTTATAGACATAAATACATTTTAGCGCACATAAGCGTAGAAAGAAGTGAGGCAGACGAAGAAGATAGCTCACACTAAGGTGATATTATCAACTAGGTCTCTGTTAGGGCTAGCCCTGGCCCTACTAATATCCCTGGGCCTCGCGGCCTGCAGTGGCTCTGATCCCACGGCGACAGTTAAACCCCCTGCTACCTCAGGGCCAACTCCAACAGTTCGTGTACTAGAGGTAGAGAAATCGCCGGGTAGTCTTACCGTCTACGTGGGCCGAGGGGAGACCCTGGTAGGGCCACTAATAGAGCAGTTTGAAACCCTAACAGGCATCAAAGTGGCAGCAAAATATGCCGGCACCACCCAACTGGCGGCTACCCTTCAGGAGGAGGGAGGCAGAAGCCCCGCCGATGTATTCTTTGCCCAGGACCCGGGTGGGTTGGGCGCAGTGGAGGGCATGTTTGCTAGTCTTCCCGACTCCATCCTTGACCGTGTACCTGAGTGGGCTCGCTCTCCAGATGGCAAATGGGTAGGCATCTCCGGTCGCGCAAGAACCATCGTGTATAATACCGAGAAGCTGACAGAGGCAGACTTGCCGGACGACATCTGGGACTTCGTCGATCCCAAGTGGAAAGGGCGCATCGGGTGGGCGCCCACCAACGGCTCTTTCCAGACCATGGTGACCGCCATGCGTGTTCTGTGGGGCCAGGACAAGACCGGTCAGTGGCTAGAAGAGGTTCAGGCAAATAATCCTCGCGTGTATCCCAACAACACCTCTCAGGTTGCCGCAGCGGCCGCTGGCGAGATAGATGTGGGGTTCGTCAACCACTACTACCTGTTCCGTTTCCTGTCTGAAGAGGGCGACTCTTTCCCAGCCCGCAACTATCATCCCAGAGCAGGGGGGCCTGGGGCCGTGATGATGGTGGCAGGGGCAGGCATTCTTTCCAGCACCGAGAACCGGGAGAATGCCGAGAAGTTTCTGGAGTTCATGCTATCTCAAGTGGCACAGCAGTACTTCGCCAGCCAGACCTTCGAGTATCCTCTGGTGGAGGGGGTTAACACCAGTCGGCTCCTGGTGCCCCTCTCAGAGATCAACCAGCCCAATGTCGATTTGAAGGACTTGACCGACCTTGAGGGTACAGTGAGTCTGCTAAGGGAGACGGGGGTGTTGCCGTAGGCATACTATCCGGAGGGCTCAGGTAGGTGGTGTTAGCAAAGGCCACTGAGCCAAGGATAGTCGTTGTTGGTGAACAGCGGGCGCGTGCTACGCGCCCGCCCGCCGTCATCTGGATTCCGGCCGCTCTGGTGGGGGTAGGCATGGTCTTTCCAATTGCCTATCTCATCTTACGGACCTTGGGCGCTGGTACTGAGGCGTGGGACCTACTGTTCCGCTCTCGCACCCTAGATATCCTGATTCGCTCCGCACTTTTAGTCGTGGCGGTAACTGGCGCTTCTGTGGCTATTGCTGTCCCGCTGGCCTGGCTTACCGTTCGGACCGACCTGCCATTTCGGAGGGCATGGTCCGTTATCACCGTGCTGCCGTTAGTAATTCCCAGCTATGTAGGGGGCTTTCTCGTGGTCGTTGCCTTGGGGCCAAAAGGAGTGCTCCAGGGATGGCTGGCTCCCCTGGGAGTGGAGCGCTTGCCGGAGATTTTTGGCTTCCCTGGGGCGATGCTAACCCTAACGCTACTCAGCTACCCTTACGTATTGCTACCTGTCCGCGCCGTCCTAGGACGCCTGGACCCCACCCTGGAAGAGACATCCCGCAGTCTTGGGAAGGGCCCCTGGGCCACCTTTTTTCAGGTTGCCCTTCCCCTGTTGCGCCCTGCAATAGCCGCCGGCGCTCTACTGGTAGCCCTATATACCCTCAGCGATTTCGGGGCCGTCTCTCTGCTGCATTACGAGACCTTCACCTGGGCCATCCATATCCAATATGGGTACTTTGCCAGAGACCTGGCAGCGGCCCTCTCATTGGTCCTGGTGACTCTGGCCCTGGGTATACTGATCGTAGAGACCCGAACTCGTGGACAGTATCAGTATCATCGTAGCACCACAGGAGTCGTGCGTCCCCCATCCTCATTCCGTCTGGGACGGTGGCGCTGGCCTGCCTTGGCCTTATGTGCTGCCGTAGTGCTCTTTTCCCTGGTGATGCCTATGTCAGTACTAGGTTACTGGGTAGTACGAGGCGTTTCGGCGGGGGAACCCCTGCTGCTTTTGTGGAGCCACGCTAGGAACTCGCTATACGTTTCCGGCCTCGCTGCGGCGATGGTCGTGGTGGCAGCCCTGCCAATAGCTATCTTGACGGTTCGCTATCCAAGCCGGATCAGCGGGCTGCTGGAGCGCTTTAGCTACGTCGGCTTTGCGCTGCCTGGCATCGTCGTCGCCCTAGCCTTGGTGTTCTTCGGAGTGCGCTACGCCACATCCCTCTATCAGACCCTGGGTCTACTTATCTTTGCATATGTAGTTCTCTTCTTGCCGACGGCGGTAGGAGCAGTCAGAACATCACTGCTTCAGGTCAGCCATATGGTAGAGGAAGCCGCCAGGAGCCTTGGACGGACCCCCTTTCGGGTCTTCGCCACCATCACCTTTCCTCTGGTGCGCCCTGGTATACTGGCGGGGGCAGCCCTGGTATTCTTATTAGCCATGAAGGAGTTACCTGCGACCCTTATCCTCAGCCCTATCGGTTTTAAGACCCTGGCCACGTCCATCTGGGGCGCAACTGAAGACGGATTCTTTGCTCAAGCCGCAGCACCAGCCTTACTGCTTATCCTGGCCTCCTCCATTCCCATGACATTCTTAGTCCTGCGGGGGGAGAGGAAGTCCTGAATGAGTCAGGTAGCAGTCCGGTGTCTTGGTCTGACCAAGGCGTTTGGTGGCATAAGGGCAGTGGAACAATTGGACCTGACCGTGGAGCAGGGGCAAGTCCTTGCATTGCTGGGTCCCAGTGGCTGTGGCAAGACCACAGCCCTACGGCTCATTGCCGGCTTTGAGACCCCAGATGCGGGGATGGTGGAAATCGGTGGACGGATTGTAGCTGGGCCTCGGACGTTCCTGGCTCCAGAAAAGCGCCAAGTGGGGATGGTGTTCCAAGAGTATGCCCTCTTCCCCCATTTGACTGTGTTGGACAACATCGCCTACGGGCTGCCCCGTGGGGCCGATAGAGTAAACCGCGTGAAAGAGGTAATGTCCCTGGCAAGTCTTGATGACCTGGGGAATCGTATGCCTCACCAGCTCTCAGGGGGGCAGCAGCAGCGGGTTGCCCTAGCCCGAGCCCTTGCCCCAGAACCACATGTTCTCCTTTTGGACGAACCCTTCTCAAACCTGGACGCGGTACTCCGGACTCAAGTACGGCAGGAGACTCGGGATATCCTGAAAGGCAGTGGTGCCACCGCCATCTTCGTCACTCACTCTAGGGAAGAGGCCATGGTGATGGGCGATACGATAGCTGTCATGAACAAGGGGCGCTGGGAGCAGGTGGACACGCCTCAGCGCATCTTCCATGCCCCGGCCACACGTTTTGTGGCCAGCTTCATGGGCATAGCCGATTTCCTGCCTGCACATCTGTCCAACGGGACACTGAATACGGAGCTAGGCTCCACTCCCCTTCCTAAAGGGTTGTCCAAAGAGAACCAAATAGAAGTTATGGTCCGCCCGGACGATGTGACAATCCGGCCTTTCGAGTCCGGCCAGGGAGTCATTATAGAGCGCACCTTTCAGGGTGCCTTCTATCTGTATCAGGTGGCTCTACCATCCGGCAGCGTGGTTCACTGCCTGGAGCCTCACATGAAGGAGCATGCCGTTGGCACCCGGGTAGATGTGAGCCTGAACGGGGAACACCCCCCTCTCTGCTTTGTAGACGGGCATGCCTATCTTAATGGTATCGACGGCGAGGGCTGACTCCCATGCAGCCATTCATACCCTGCTTGAAGTTCCCTGGCTCCTTGAGTAAAATGTACCGTGAATTTTGGGGAAGCTGGGAGAACATACGGGGACTGTCATCATGCCTAATGTCGTGCTGGTAGTGGATATGCTGCGGGGTTTCCTGGAGGAAGGCCATAACCTATACTGCGGTGACGATGCCAGGAAGATTATTCCCAGCGTACAGGCCATACTGGAGAGAGAGCTTGCCGAAGGCTCCAAGGTATTTTACATCTGCGACACGCATCTACCCGACGACCTCGAGTTCCAGATATTCCCAGTCCATTGCGTGGAGGGAACCGTGGAATCCGAGATCATCCCGGAGTTGAGCGCATATACCGGCGAACGTATCAATAAGCAACGTTACAGCGGGTTCTACAACACCGACTTGGACAAGCAATTGAGGGAGCTAGACCCTGAAAAGATAATCGTCTGTGGAGTATGCACAGACATCTGTGTGTTGCATACTACCGCTGATGCCAGGAATAGGGACTATACTGTGGAGGTTCCCTCCGACGCTGTGGCAACCTTTGACCCGAATGCCCACGTGTGGGCGCTACAGCACATGGAGCGCATTCTGGGTGCCAAGCTGGTAATTGCCCGACCAATCGCCTCCGCTTAGCCAGAATTCATAAGTGACGTTACGAGTTCAAGTCCGCTGAATAGAAGACCACCGCCCAAACATGGCACAATGACGATTTCTCCAAATTTTGAGATTTCAAGGGGAGCTTTATGGCAGAACCGGATTTTGAGGTAAGACCTTCGGTGATGGTGGGTGATACCGCCGACGTAAGTTTCCACAGGGGAATAACTATTCTCCGCAACGAAGGAATCAACCCTGTGGTAACGATGGAGTTCTCCCCAACCAAAGGTGGGGTTTTCTGTGGTATCAGGGAGGTCAAGACGCTGCTTGGCAAGGTGCTCCCTGAAGGCAATCGAGAGGTGTGGGCTCTGGAGGAAGGAGTTACGGTCTCCCCCGGAGAAGTCGCCCTCAGAATCACGGCACCTTACGGGTCCTTCGGCCTGTATGAGACTGCCCTGTGCGGCACACTCTCTCACTCAACCGGATGGGCCACAGCGAGCAAGGAGTGCGTGACTGCAGCTGCAGGCATTCCCGTAATATCCATTGGAGCACGTTATGTTCACCCCAACGTAGCAGGCATAATGGATTACGCTGCTATGATAGGAGGGTGTGTATCCTGCTCTACCACCCTTGGAGCAAAGCTGGCAGGCACCACCCCGACGGGTACAATTTCGCCCAACATAGCCCTGATCATGGGAGACACCGTACGGGCGATGCAGGCTTTTGACAAGCACATCCCCCAGGAGGTCTCGCGTGTAGCCCCTGTGAACGTGATTAGGGATGAAAGCGATGAGTCCCTAGACCTGGCAAAGGCTCTCCGTCAGCGCCTCAGGGGAGTCATCCTGGATTCGGCTCAGACCCAGGATGGCATAAGACCCCATACTGTGAAAGAGGTCCGTGCGCGGCTGGACATAGCAGGCTACTCGCATGTGGAGATATTCGTCCGCGGAGACCTGAGCGCGGAACGCATCAAGGAGTTCGTGGACAAAGGTGCCCCGGTAAGTGCATTCGAGGTGGGGCGACATATCAGCTGTGCCGCGCCACATGAGTTCAATGCCGATATTCACGAGATAGATGGCAAGCCGATTGCCAAGCGAGGCCGCATACCAGGCTCAACGCCAAGTCCCAGACTAGTGGAGGTCATGTAACCTGCGACGGGGAGAACTCCAGTTCGACCACCTCCATTGCGTCTTCAGTCAACCTAGCCCAGTGGGCAATACGATGGCCCACCACCCACACAATCCTCTCATCCGACAGCACCAGAGGCACCCTGTCCCGCATCTCGCGGGGCACCTTCTCATCCACCATGAAGTCCTGGAGCTTCTTCGACCCAGTCATGCCTAGGGGGTGAAACCGGTCCCCCGGCCTCCTTCCCCTCACCAGGAGCCGACGGCCCACGCTCTCTGCGTTCAACCTAACGGCGTGTGCTCCCGGTGCCATCAAGTCCCCCTTTTCAGGGAACAGTCGCGCCTTGATGGTCCATCCCGGGATTTCAACGTCACCCGGCACCATCAGCTGGTATTCACCGACAATAACGGGAGCATCGGGGGGCATGTTTTTACCGAAGCCGAGCCTCAGTACCTCATAGCCCACGGAGAAGACCAGACCATCGGGCAGGTCTATCTCCCTGCCTGTGATCCCATTGGTCAGCTTTACCATACCCTCCAGATGTCGGTGCTCCAACCCATGAGAGGAACCTCTGATTTCCTCGTAGACAAGCCTCAATAGGTGCCGTTTGAGAGTCGGGGCCAGGGCTGCGAACCCCCTCCTCTCTATGGTGATACCGTCACCTGAATCTGCCGCCAGCCTCTCCCTGGCCCTGGAAGCTTCTTCCAGAATGTAGGCCTGGTCCTGGCTGGCAGAGTGGCCCAGCCGTAGCAGTGCCTCTTGGAATCTGGGATTGTAAGACCTCAGCCGAGGCAGGAGGTCGGAACGCAACCGGTTTCGCGTGAACCGGAGGGAGAGATTCGACGAATCGTCTCGAGGAGTGATTCCCTTCCACAGACAGTAGTCCCTTGTCTCCTCCCGTTTTATCTCCAGCAGAGGGCGCACCAGGGCTATCCTCCGGCTATCGTGAGAGGAGGGCCAATAAGCTAGAGGCAACATTCCCGACAGCCCGGCCAAGCCGCTGCCACGGATGATGTGCATGAGAATGGTCTCCGCCTGGTCATCGACGGTATGGCCCAAAACCACGGCGGCAGCCCCCTGGTCAATGGCCACTCTGGATAGAAAGGTGTAGCGCACCTCTCTGGCCGCTTCCTCCAGGGATAGGTGACGGCCCGCTCTATAGGACGCCACGTCTTCCTGCTCAATGGTAACGGGAAGACTCAACCCGCTGGTCGTCTCCTCCACGAATTGGGCGTCTGCACGAGATTCCCGGCCACGGAGGCCGTGGTCAAGATGGGCCACGTGGAGATTCAGTCCAAGAGATTGCTTAAGTTGCGCCAGAAGCAACAGAAGAGCCAGGGAGTCCGGCCCCCCAGAGACGGCGACTATCAAGGGTTGTGAGCACTGGACAAGCTCCAACTCCCTTAGTAGATGACCTACCTGCTTCAGGAGCCTGCGTTCCAGGGCTAGTCCATCCTCGGCCATCTTCTTACAAACCTTCAGGGCAAACCATCGAGGTGACACTGGTCGTTGTAGCGGACCAGCGTGGCCTTTTCTTGGTTGATCTCCACCTGTGTAATGCTTGCCAGATTCAATCGCAGCCTATGAAAGTTGGACAGAGGCATTCCCAGAAGTTTGCACACCAGTCCGAGTAGTGTAAAGCTGTGGCTGACCACGGCCACGTTTCCATCCGGGTGACGATCTTTGATCTCCTCTATGGTATTCCAGGCCCGTTCCTGTACCTGCAAGATCGACTCACCACCGGGCATGACGACTGTGGAAGCATCCTGGTACCAGGTCTGCATGAAATCGGGGTACTGCTGCCACATCTCGTCTTGGGTGAGGCCGTCCAGGAGCCCGATATTGGCCTCCCTCAGGTTATCGCGGGGGCACGCCTCGATTCCGAGTCTCTGAGAAATTATTGTGGCGGTCTCAAGTGCCCTGGGAAGGGGGCTGGTGTACAGGGCAACTGGAGCAAGAGAAGCAAGGGCCTCGGCGGCGCGCTTGGCCTGCTGGCGTCCCTTGGCATCCAGTTCCACCGGGTTAAGTCCGATGGCTCTCCCCTCCAGGTTATACCGTGTCTCTCCGTGGCGCACCAGTATGAGGTTCAAGGAAATCAACCCTCGTGAGTGAGGTGTCCCCTGGTCACCATCACCTTCTCAACTCTCATTCCCCTCAACTGGGTCACCTCTAGACGCAGGCCGCTGTAGTGGAAATACTCCCCTTCAACCGGGATGTGCCCCAGGGCTTCCAGGATGAACCCCGCAACCGTCTCATAGTCCCCTGTCGGGAGTTCTAACCCCAACTCCTCGTTTACCTCCTCTATCTGCATTCCGCCATCTATGTGATAGGTATTCTCGTCGATTGTCTCGTATTCCACATCGGGCTGCATCCCCTCTTCGCCAACCGGACCGACCACCTCCTCTATCAGTTGTTTCAGAGTCACAAGGCCTGCAATGCCCCCGAACTCATCCACAGCCATAGCCATCTGGCCTCCCACCTTTTGCATCTCCCTAAACAGAGCGCCAACAGGTTTTGTATCCGGCACGAACTCCACAGAGCGGAGTACGTGGGTCACAGAATCGTCATCTGAGATCTCTCCTCTGGCTATGGAGGACAGCACGTCCTTCACCAGAAGCGATCCAGTTACATTTTCCACATCGTCTTCGAACACAGGAAACCGGGTGTGGGAGTGGCCGTCATATATGACAAGAAAGTCCTTCAGAGTAGTCCCTGCCTCTACCCATACCACCTCAGGCCGGGGAGTCATCACCTCTCGTAGCTGGCGGTCTCCAAATCTAAAGACCTTCGCCAGCATCTGAGCCTCCTCCTCTTCCACGGCTCCGGCCTCTCTGCCTATGGAGATGGCCATTTTGATCTCTTCTTCGGTGAATAAGGCACGGGGGTCAGTCCCCAATCGCCGAGACAGGATACGGTTAATCCAATGAAGCAGCGCTACCAGGGGCAGCAGCAGGCGCTCAATCCATTCCAGGATACGGGCGGAAAAGAAAAAGAGAGGCTCCGGGTGGCGAATAGCTACCGTCTTGGGGAGGGACTCTCCCAGTATGAGCAGAATCACCGTGCTGGCTACGGTGGCCACAATGACACCACGACCTTCCCCAATGAGAGTTATCATTATCACCGTAAACAGGGCAACGAAGGCGGTGTTCACCAGGTTGTTCCCCAGTAGTATGGTGGGAAGTACCTTCTCCGGCTGTTCCACCATCCTGGCCACCATTTCGGCACCTGCTGTTTTGCTCTCCACCAAGTGTCTAATTCTCACCTTTCGCAGCGAGAGAAATGCAGCCTCGGAGCTGGAGAAGAATGCCGATAGCAACAGGCACGGGAGAAGAAGGATGAGATATAAAGTCGCTACTTGATCCATTATCGTACCCCTATGCAGTTATACCAAAAAAACAAATGTGGAGCCATTTCATCAAGATAGACCTCCCTTCAAGACCGATGAAGGGAACCCATTGGCCTGGAGTACCCCAATCCGAGGTAATTACCATGCACTTTCCAAGGTCTATACCATTTGCTACTGTAACAGCAATAGGCCCACTTCTATTTTAGGCTGGTATTGGATTGCCCTTCGTGGGAAGATATGCGCTGAGAAGGAAGAAAGCAACCGGAGGAGTCCAGCCTGGAAGAGACGTTTACACTAGCCTGCTCCCGCCAATGATAGCATTGCCCCTATTGGAGTGTCAAAAAGATTTTTCTCGTGCCATTTGTGGGACAGCGAGTGTAGAATTAGCCAGGCCAGGCATATTACTGACCCGTTGACCTGTGAGTAAAGAACTATGAATGTCAACATACCGGAGGAGCCGATCCTGAAGGAGCTTGCAGACGCCTCTGTTCTCATGGCCAGGGGTGCAGGAGCAGTCCTCCAGCGTTTTCATCCCGGCGGAATCCGTGTGGAGTACAAGGGGAAAGAGTCAACCGACCCTGTCACCGAAGCAGATTTGAGGGTGGAGGAGTACCTGAGAGAAGAGATATCGCGGGAGTTTCCTGACCACGGCATAGTGGGGGAGGAGAGCACCGAGGCGGGGACGGATGATGCTGATTTCATGTGGGCGCTTGACCCCCTGGATGGCACTGCAAACTTCGCCGCCGGTGTACCGCTCTACGCGGTGTCGATTGGCCTGCTTTACAAAGGGGTGCCAATAGCAGGGAGTCTGTTTCTGCCAAATACCTTCGCCGGAGACGGTGTGTATCACGCCAGAGTTGGTGGCGGAGCCTTCGTAGACGGAGACCCGCTAAGGGTCGTCTCCAACTCATCACCACAACCGTCCGGGCTGGCCGGATTTCCAGCCAGCTACGGAAGAGTTTTTACCTCTAAGAAGGTGCGGGGTGTGAGGGAAAGCAAAAAAGGTCTGGGAGAAGTACGGATTATGGGAAGCATCGCCTGTGAGATGGTACTGGTCGCCAGTGGAATCTTCCAATACTCCTTCTTCACAGGCTCTCACATCTGGGATGTGGCCGCCGGAGTGGTGCTCGTACGAGAGGCAGGAGGCGAGGTGCTGGAATGGAGACGAGGGCAGTGGAGGCCCATCCAGGACTTCGTGGTCACGCCTCAAAAACCCGATGAAGGGCGCTCGCGAGCGTTTCGACGTTGGGGCGCGCCGCTGCTGGTGGGCGCTCCTGACATTGTGACATACATAGCGTCACGCACCCAGGTCAGGAGAAGGCCCCTGCGGTCCGTTATCAAGGCTATCGTGGCAAGGACCAAGAGAGGGCAATCGAAATAGCCTCTATTCATCTCCTCGGCTGCTATTACAAAAGAGTGTGGAACTTTTTCTCATACCCCTACGTCTTTGTATGTAGAGCCTGTCTCCTATCAAAAACCATTGAAAGAGTGGAATGAAGAAGTGGCTGATACCAATGACCGTCCTGTCACTTGCCTTGATGATGGCGTCGGCATGCACAAGCGCGGCAGCAACGCCCACTGTGACCATCGCTCCTACAGCAACGGAGTCGCCTACATCAACACCCCTGCCGGTAAAGGAGTGGACCCTGGAAGATGTCCGGGTGGATGGGTCGACCGTGACGGTGTCGCTGCGTGTATATGTTGGTATCGACGTTCAGGTGACTCTGGACGGCAAACCCGCCGACGAGGTTGTGAACACACTCCCGACTCTGGATTACGTTTTCCTGAACGTAGCTCCGGGACAGCACACAGTAGAGGTGAGGTGGACCCCATCGTTAGGACAGAAAAGGGACTTTGTTAAGATCGTGCCCTGCTGTTCTCATGGTGTCCAG
>JAQBZZ010000018.1 GCA_027622595.1 Chloroflexota bacterium | reverse complement strand
CCGCCGTAGGCGGACGAAGGGTGACATGGTAAGTCTCTACTCTTGTGGCAAGGCTCCAAATCGACAAAGAACCCGGTCTCTTCAGCAATTTTATCCCTTTACCTGGCCTTCACCTCACATTACGCAACATCCTCACGACTTTACCACGAGATTTAGCTTCTTCCTCCACAATAAGAGAAACGCAGTCCTGGCATTGCCGGGAGAGCGACTAACAAGGAGGACGATAAATTGCCTACAGATAATCAGACGAATAATCAGGTGGTAAGCGTTGCATCTCAACAAACAGGCAGCTTCGATGCCAAGGCTATATTCCTACGTGGCAAGGCTGTGAGGCTGGCGGTACTGCTCTACCAATCAGAGAGCATAAGATAAGAGCCGTAGTTATAACCCGTACTGTCAGCTGCGTTTGGCCCTCTGCAATTTACTTGGAGCGACTGTCCCGCGAGCAAAGGAGTAACCCTCCGTCGGTTCCTCCTCCAGCAGCTTCCGAATCATCGGATACGCATACATAGTATCTCTCAGCTTTGCAAAGCCTGCTTCCAGAACATCTTGTCTGTCGCCATCCTCACGGCCCCAGATATATTCCAGAAGGGCCTGGCCGGGGACAACGTTACCTTCGTTCTTGACCAGGTAGTGAAAGATACGATACTCCAAAGGGCCCAGGGTCACAGGTTCACGGTTTGCGTAGACTCTGCCTCTAACAAAATCAATAACCACATCATCCCGCTGAAAAACCATACCTATATCTCGCAGATGCGGCATATGGGTACGGCGAAGGAGCGTGCTAATCCTCGCAAGGAACTCGACGGGCTTGAATGGCTTGGTCATATAGTCGTCTGCACCCAACTCCAAACCCTTCATGATCTCCTCCAGAGTGTCCCTTACGGTGAGCATCACAATAGGCACTTCCGATGAACTCCTGATCTGAGCGCAGACATCGAAACCGTCCATATCTGGCAGCCCCAGATCCAGAATGACGATATCAGGGTTTTCAGACCTTGCCATTGCGACCCCATATTCCCCCAGCTGGGCATGCAGTACTTTGGCATCAGGCCAGCGTATCTCAAAGCACAGGGATACAATCTCAACCATCTCCGGGTCATCCTCAATCAGCAGAATCCGCATAGATTTCTCCCTCGCCCAAAGCACTCGCATTCGCCCAGATCAGGCTTTGTCTTCATCAACTCTTTTTAACAAACGGCTCTTAAGTTCAATTGTAGTTTCTTCCAACACATATTCCATGACTAATTAGTACTGCTAAATATGGGAAATATGTCCGCAGATTGCCTCTAATCTCCCGATTAGGGCAGTTTAGAGTAAAATAGCGCCATGCCATCCCACAATTGGCGATACATCCTACATGCCGACCTGGACGCCTTCTACGCCTCAGTCGAGCAACTGGACAACCCACAGTACAGAGGTCGCCCACTCGTCGTTGGAGGACATCCAGAGCAGCGGGGCGTCGTTGCCGCCGCCTCTTACGAGGCCCGCAAGTACGGCGTCCGCTCCGCCATGCCCATGCGGACCGCGTTGAGGCTGTGTCCAGAGCTTGTGCGGGTGTCGCCACGCTTCGACCGTTACCACGAGCTTTCGCGCCTCATCATGGATATTTTCCTGGAACTGACGCCTCTTGTTGAGCCTCTCTCCTTTGACGAGGCATACCTGGACATAAGCACAGAGGCTCCCTGGGAGAAGGTAGCTAAGATAGCCATCGACCTCAAGGCAAGGGTCAAAGACAAAACTGGGTTGGTGGTTAGCATAGGAGGAGGATCGTCCAAGACGGTGGCCAAGGTATCATCTCAACTATCCAAGCCGGACGGACTCCTCCTGGTAAAGCCTGGTGATGAGCAAGCCTTCCTCGCCCCTCTGGAAGTAGGCATCCTGTCTGGTGTGGGGCCAAAGACCGCGGAAGTGCTCCAAGGCCACCAAATCAGAACCGTCGGTGACCTCAGCGCCTGCAACCCCGTGTGGCTCCAGCAGACCTTCGGCAAACGTGGCCCGGAGCTGAAAGAGCGGGCGATGGGAATAGACCACGGCAACGTCACACCCCATCGAGAAACCAAGTCGATAAGCGCAGAGGAGACCATGCCTCAGGACGTGGGAGAAGAGGCTGACCTTGTGAGAAGAGTCGAGCAACTCGCCATCGGTGTAGCCTCAAGGCTTCAGAAGAGCGGTCTGGCAGGAAAGACGGTCACCATCAAGCTGCGTCTGGCCGACTTCACCACCCTGACACGACAGAAGACCCTGCCGGCTCCAACGTCAGACGCGAACGTCATCGCGCCCGTGGCGTCGGACCTGCTTCGCCGTGAACTACTCCCTCAACGAAGGTTCCGTCTGGTGGGCGTCGGCGTATCGGGATTCCAAGGCCCCAAACAACTACCCCTTTTCCCACAGCTCTGACGACGGTACACTCCCCGACCAAATCTATGTTTCTACCCTAATAAACCCTGGCCGCTCAATCCTTCTAAACGTAGGGGCAATATCGTGTTATGCTCTTGGATATCAACAATGCCTAAAACAACAGACCCGACCCTCTCAAAAACGCGGTTCACTTCTGGCCTTCAGTGCCTCAAACTGCTGCACCTTGGAACATACTCCCGTGAGCTTGCTGACCCTGTGCCCGCCAGCCAACAGGCCCTCTTCGACTCCGGGACCCACGTCGGAGTGCTTGCAAGACAGCGCTTTCCCGACGGCCTCCTCATCGATGCCCCATACAACGCGCACTCGCGCGCAGTTACAAGCACTTCCAAGGCCCTTTCAGACGCATTCATCCCAGCGATATACGAAGCAGGCTTCGACTTCGAAAACATCAGGATCAGGGTGGACATCCTCAGCCGCAACAGCGACCACACCTTCAACCTCATAGAGGTCAAGTCGAGCACAAGCGTCAAGCCCGAGCACATACCGGACGCCGCCATCCAGCTGCACGTCCTTGAGGGCTCAGGCGTTCCCATTGGAAAAACATTCCTGATGCACATCGATAACACCTATGTATACCAGGGCGGCGACTACGACCTGGACAAGCTGTTCCGCCTGGAAGACATCACCGACCAGGCCCGCTCCTACCTGCAATCCGTTCCAGGGTCTCTAGCTGCAATGTGGGAAGCCCTGCATTTGGATGAAACTCCCCCCATAGAAATCGGCCCCCAGTGCACAAGGCCATACAGGTGCGCTTTCTACAACTACTGCCACAAGAGTCTGCCGGAGCACCACATAGAGCAGCTCCCAAGGGCCAAGCCGGAGTTCATAGACAAGCTGCGCGCGGCAGGCATCCAGGACATCGGCGATATCCCTCCCGACTTCCCCGGCCTCTCGGCAAACCAGCAACGCGTTCGAAACGCAGTCGCCACCGGACGCCCATACGTCGGCCCTGAACTTGCCGATGCCCTTTCGCAGGCCACCTACCCGCTCCACTTCCTCGACTTCGAGACCTTCAACGCCGCGCTCCCCGCATATGTGGGAACCCGTCCTTACCAGGTCATACCCTTCCAGTGGTCATTGCACGTGCAGGACTCGTCCGGCGCCCTCAGCAATATTTCTTTCCTTCACGACGGCAGTGACGACCCGCGTGAGGCCTTTACAAGGAGCCTACTCGACGCCATAGGCCCGCAGGGAACAATCCTGGTCTACTCGTCCTACGAGCAGACAATCATCTGGCAGCTTGCCGATCTCTTCCCCCAGTATCAGGAACGGTTATCGGCACTTCCAGGCCGCTTTCTGGACCTCCTCGCCCTGGTTAGAGCACACTTCTATCACCCCAACTTCCACGGTAGCTACTCCATCAAGGCCGTGCTTCCAGCCCTTGATCCAGACCTGACCTACAGCGACCTTGATATACAGGACGGCTCACTGGCGTCCATCTACTTCGCCAAAATGATTGCGCCGGACACTCAGGCCCATGAACGTGAGCGACTGCGGAACGCGCTCATACGTTACTGTGAGCGGGATACCCTCGCAATGGTTCACGTCCTTGCTGCGCTCCAGTCCATGAGCCAAACGACCACGCCCCAATCCTGAATTACCCATTGTGGGTGCAGAGCCTGCCCTGCAAAGTTGACATACCCATCCCATCTGTCCTACAATCTAGGACAGTTATGGAATACGCAGTAGTAGAAACAGGCGGCAAGCAGTATACCGTCCACCCCGGAGATGTTCTCCAGGTGGAGAAGCTCACCTCTACCCAGGGAGAGGTGCTTGAGTTGGACAGGGTCATGCTGGTCGCCAAAGACGGGAACGTAAAAGTGGGCCATCCCCTGGTGCAAGGTGCCATGGTAAAGGCAGAAGTCCTTGATAATGCGAAGGCTGCCAAAGTAATCGTCTTCAAGTACAAGGCGAAGACAAGATACAAGCGCAAGATAGGACACCGACAGCAGTATACCGAACTCAAAATCGTGGAGATTGTCGACGGGGAGCAGTCCCCGACGGACACTCAGGCCTCCACACCCCAAGAGGTACCATCAGATGGCCCATAAAAAAGGCGGAGGGAGCATACGCAACGGACGTGACAGCCAGGGCAAGCGGTTGGGCGTCAAGCGGTACGATGGACAGCTGATACGGGCCGGAACCATCATCGTCAGGCAGCGGGGCACTCGAATAGAGTCGGGCACCAACGTCGGAGTGGGACGTGATCACACCCTGTTTGCCCTCATCGATGGTCTGGTCAAGTTCGAGCACGCCACCAAATACAAGAAACGAGCCAGCGTTTACCCCAGCGAGGTAATGGCAGAGGTCGCATAATGAAGACCGAGATACACCCAAAATACTACCCGGATGCAGAGGTAACGTGCGGCTCCTGCGGCAACGTCTTTGTCGTCGGCTCAACCAAACCCTCGCTCAGGGTAGAGATATGCAGCAAGTGCCATCCGTTTTTCACCGGGGAGCAGCGCTTGATTGACACCGAGGGACGCGTCGAGCGTATGAAGAGGCGCTTCAACCTCCAATAACCTCGTCTCTTCCCCAAAGCGGATTCAAGGGGTGGGATTGAGCCACCCCTTTTGCATATCCTGCTCCCGGGCAGACCGATACACAGAAAGGCCAGGCCCCAGTGGAAAAGCGGATTAGCTACGGCGGACAGGCGGTGATTGAAGGGGTTATGATCCGCGGACGGGACCATTACTCCCTGGCAGTCCGCCGTCCCAATGGTGAAATCGCCACCGAATCATCCCGGTTGAGCACCCTGTACACCGGTAAACTGCGAAGCATACCCCTGGTACGCGGCGTCATCGTCCTCATCGAGACCCTTGTCATTGGCATCCAGGCCCTGAGCCGCTCCGCCAACATCGCCCTGGAAGAAGAGGGGCAGGAGCTGTCACGCCTGTCCATGGCGTCCATGCTGCTTGTTTCATTGAGCATAGGCATCGGCCTCTTCTTCATAGCCCCCCTGCTTGCCATTCGTTCCCTGGACAGCTTCATCGCCTCCGACGAAGCGAGCAACCTGGTCGAGGGACTACTACGCCTGGCCATGTTCCTCGCCTACATCTTCCTCATCGGACGCCTGCCCGACATCAAGCGGGTCTTCGCCTACCACGGTGCCGAGCACATGACCGTCCACGCCCACGAGCACGACCTGCCGCTGGATGTCGAACACGTCCGCGGCTTTTCAACCGCCCACAACCGTTGCGGCACCGCCTTCCTGCTGGTGGTGATGGTGGTCGCCATCGCGGTCTTCACCTTCGTTGGTCGGCCATCCCTGCCGATAAGCATCGCATCCAGGATCGTACTATTGCCGGTCATCGCGGGCATCAGCTACGAGATTATCCGGTTCAGCGGCGCCCACGCAGGAAACGTACTGGTGAAGCTCATCGTCTACCCAAGCCTGGCCCTCCAGGCCCTCACCACCCGTCAACCCGACGACGCTCAGATAGAGGTGGCGATTGCTTCAATGAAGCACGCAATCGCCGTAGACCAGGGGACAATAGGAGCAGACGATAACTCTGGAAATGGCATTACGGGCGGAGGAGAAGCCCCCAGCCCGGGTTAGAGTTTCGTCGTTGCGAGCGAGTCCCCGAGCGTGGCAACCTTGGCGGTTCCGCTACACCCAAACGGAACTCAAGAGGTAAGATTGGGGGCATAGGATATCGTCGTTGCGAGGGCGCCTTCGCCCGTGGCAACCTGGTGGAGGAGTGGCAGATGAGCAAGCGTTTCTTTGTTTACATCACGACCAACCCCAGAAAGACAGTACTCTACACAGGCGTAACAAATAACCTCCAACGCCGTGTTTACGAGCACAAAAACAAACTTGCACCTGGATTCACTGTCCAGTACAACACGGTAGACCTCGTCTACTATGAGGTGGCAGAAACCGCTGAGGCCGCCATCACCCGTGAAAAGCAATTAAAGGCAGGTTCACGGCAGCGAAAAATTGAACTTATCAACAACATGAACTCCACCTGGCAGGACCTGAGCACCGAGTTGTGAGGGCGACCCCACCCCACCGGATTGCTTCTCTCGAAGACTCGTTCGCAATGACAGAAAAGCGCCTCTTTATTCCATTACACCCCGTCTCCCCCGCAACTCCTTCCACACCTCTTCCGGGCTTACGTCCGACGCCGACAGCAACACCAGCGTGTGATACAGCAGGTCTGCGATCTCCTTCGGCAGGTTCTCGCGGTTCAGCATCGCCCCGGCAAGCGCCGCCTCCCCCGCCTCCTCAATGACCTTCTGCGCAATGCGCTCCACGCCACCCTCCAAAAGCCGTACCGTGTAGCTGCCCTCCGGCCTATCCAGATTCCGTTCCTGTATCACCGAGAACAACTCGTCCAGTATCCCGGAGCCCTTCTCTCCACCCTCGTACTCCTGTTCCCCCTCCACAGGTTGAAAGAAGCAGCTCTGATTGCCCGTGTGGCAGACGGGGCCCGTTGGCTTCACCTTCAGCAGCAGCGTATCGCCGTCACAGTCCACGTAGGCTTCCTCGAAGTTCAGGTAGCTGCCGGACGTATCGCCCTTGTGCCAAAGCTCCTCCCGACTGCGACTGTAGAACCACACCTGCCCCTCCTCCAGAGTACGCTTAATGGAGCTTGGGTTCATGTAACCCAGCATGAGCACCTGCCCCGTATCGGCATCCTGGACAATCGCGGGGACAAGGCCCCTTCCATCTAGTTTTATCATTATTTTTACCCTCTTCTCCCCAAAAGCTCTAAGACACCTGCCAGCCCGCTCAATTCCGTGGCCTCGTAGTCAGGGGGAAGGAGCGTCGGGTCACGATCCGTTTTGTTTCGATTGAGCCACGCCGCCGTCATTCCCGCCAGCTTCGCCCCGTGCACGTCGTCCAACAGGGTGTCTCCCACGTACAACGCCTCTTCGGGCAACACCCCCGCCTCCTGCAAAACACGCTGGAAGACCCGCGGGTCCGGCTTGTACGCACCGGCCATCTCCGATGTGACCACGGCATCGAAGGACAGCCCGTGTTTGCGTATCAGCGGCTGTATGAAGTCGTTATCGGCATTGGTGAGCAAAGCCCGTTTCCAACGACTTCCCACGTACTCAAGGAATGTGAATGTATCCTCGTATGGCTCCCTGGAGACCATACCGTCCACCGACAGCTGTGCAGCGTGGTCTCCATCCCCCTTGATTCCCAGGCTATCGAAGGCCTTCACGAATGCCTCTCCCCAGGCCGCCTGGTAGGTCTTGAATGGAGGCGACTCCTCGGGATGCTCCATATTTGTCCTGGTCTGGCGAAAGCGCACCTCAAAGGACTTCCAATGTGTCCAAAGCTCCTCCGGAGAAATTGGAAGCTTCTGGATGCGACAGATGTCCGCAAAGACGTCCATCCAGAAGGATGTATCGTTGCGGAACAGTGTGTTGTAAACGTCGAAGATGACGGCTTTTAGAGGCATTGGGACTTCTCACGCCAGACGGACTGGAATGCCCTTCTGTGCCAGGTACTCCTTGGCCTGTGCTATGCGATAAGTCCCGAAGTGAAAGATGCTGGCGGCCAGCACGGCATCGGCCTTGCCCTCCGCCACAACCTCGTACATATGCTCCAGGGTGCCTGCGCCTCCACTGGCGACCACGGGCACGTTGACGGCCTCGGAGATGGTGCGCATCAGCTCCAGGTCATACCCTTCCAGAGTGCCGTCGGCATCGATGCTGTTCACCACAATCTCCCCTGCCCCAAGCTCCGCGGCACGTACAGCCCATTCCACGGCGTCCAGGTCCCTTGGACGGCCTCCGTCACTCCCCGTATGGGTATACACCTGCCACCTTGGCGCAGAACCGCCCTCGACCCGCTTTACGTCCATGCCAAGCACAATGCACTGGTTGCCGAATGCCTCCGCCCCCTGCCGGATGAGTTCCTGGTTCTGTACCGCCGCCGTATTGATGGAGACCTTGTCCGCGCCGGCATGGAGCATGGCAGTCATGTCCTCGACGCTGCGCAACCCTCCTCCAACGGTCAGGGGAATGAAAAGCTGCTCCGCAGTCCTTGATACCACATCCAGCATGATACCCCTGCCCTGCGACGACGCCGTGATGTCGTAGAACACCATCTCGTCCGCCCCCTCCGCATCATAGAAGGCCGCCAGTTCCACCGGGTCGCCCGCGTCCCTGTGTTCAAGGAACTTGACGCCCTTTATCACGCGGCCGCCGGACACGTCCAAACAGGGGATGATTCGCTTGGTAAGCATATCGTGCCCATTGTACCATATTCAGATAGGACGGCTGGGGCCATTGGACCAATCTACCGTCACCACCAAGAATCTCTGGTATGATCGCCTGAACAGGACTACTGAGGAGGAACAATGAAACGGACACCGGTAACAAAGTGGCACCCGCGGACTATCGGAATGGCGTTGACGGCGCTATTGGTGCTTGGCCTCACCCTGGCAGCATGCACATCGGCATCGCCAACACCCACGCTGGAGCCAACCGCAACAGTGCCACCTACGTCCACCCCTGAGGCAACTGCAACGCCTGAGGGACAGGGACACACCGAAATCTCAGACGACCCTGTGATCCAGGCTGGCTACAATGTGTTCGTCGCCACCGGGTGCTCCGCCTGCCACGGCCAGAACGCCGAGGGCACCACGTTTGCCCCCGCCTTGAACGGCCACTCAGACGGCCAGGTGCATCGCCAGGTACGGGCCCCTGTGGGAACCATGCCCGTCTTCCCGCCGGATAAGCTCAGCGCCTCCGAGCTGGATAACCTGGTAGCCTATATCACCAGCCTGGACGCGGGCCACATGCATGAAATGGAGATTGACCTGGGCCCAGCCATACAGATGCACCACTGGATGGCGCTCTTCGCCGTCGAGGATGGAGAGTTTCAGGAAGCCATCCACCACGTGGAGCACCTCCTCAATGTCCTGGAGGGCGACCACCTTGCTCGGATGAAGAACGTGCTGACGGAGCTTCAGGCCGGAAACCCCCAAGATGCCGGCCACGAGATCGAGGAGATGCTGGCCGGAGTCCTTGACGATGGCGTCTCAGGCATAACCATGCACGTGACACTCGCACTGTCATCCGTCAGGGTGGATGACGCGGAAGCAGCCATCCATCACCTGGAGCACTTCGCTGAAATAGGCGATGGTGCCAACCTCGAGATGGGCAACGAAATTCTGGCACTACTGCAAGCCGGCAACCTGACCGAGGCCGAGCACGAGCTTACCGAGCTACTGGAAGCCATGGGAGTCGCGGTTGAGACGGACATGGACACTGCACACTCTCCATTGCAAGAGGCCCTGGAGGCCATGGAACAGGGGAACCTGGACACGGCAGCCACTGAGCTGGGTGAGTTCATAGAGAGCGCCACAGGAATGGACCGCATAAAGGCCCAAGAGGCCCTGACGCTCATACAGGCAGGTTCTCTGCATGATGCAGAAGATATCATAGGGGAGATGCTGGGGATCGCCCATAACTAAGGGCACTTCGAACTCCACATATCGGCTCCCCGCCAAACCCCATCAGTCGGTAACGGACGCTCTTTTGTCACCATCGTTTCAAAGACGTGTCCCCCTCAAGCCTTTCTCTCTTCCCTACTTTACATGCATCGTATACAATGAAAGTCCTTCCATCTATTGAGCGCGCTCGCTGGCGGTCACGGCCCTCCCGACCGGGCTACTTCGGTGGCCCGGGCTACTTCGGTTGCAAAGAATACACCTTTACAAAAAAACAAAAATAGGAGGATAGAATGCCCACAGTACACGCCAATAACATAGACATCGCCTACAACGACCAGGGAAGCGGAGACATACCCATTGTCCTGGTGCACGGCTTTCCCCTCGACAAGGGAATGTGGGAGCCACAGGTCAAGGCCCTATCCGGTGAGTTCCGCATCATAACTCCTGACCTGCGAGGCCACGGAGAGTCCCAGGTCACCCAGGGCCCGTACACCATGGAACTCCTTGCCGACGACCTGAACGGCTTCCTGGACGCCCTGAACCTCCAGCAGGTGGTGCTTGGTGGATTTTCAATGGGCGGCTACGCCGTCTTCTCCTTCTACCGCAAATACCCTGAGCGGGTGAACTCGCTCATGCTCCTTGACACCAGGCCTCAGCCTGACTCAGAAGACGGCAAAAAAGGACGGGAAGACATGGCCCAACTCGCAGAACGGGAAGGGGCAGGCCCCATAGCCGAGCGGCTAATCCCACGACTGCTATCACCCAACACAGTCGCCAACAGACAGGACGTTGTGAACACGGTCAACGCCATGATCACCAACTGCCCCGTCGAAGGCATCGCCGGTGACCTTCGCGGAATGGCCCTGCGCGGAGACTCCTCCGACCTCCTGTCCAAGATCAACGTACCAACCCTGATAGTGGTCGGCGACCAGGACGCCATCACCCCACCCGCGGAGTCTCAGAGCATGGCCTCCATAATATCCAACGCCACACTAGTGGAGGTCTCGGGCGCAGGCCACATATCCAACCTGGAAAACCCTGACGAGTTCAACCAGGCCATCCACGACTTCCTCCACCATCACTAGAGTACACGGCAATAAAATACATGGCACTATAGAATACTGGGCTTCCCGGCTGATAAGTTGTATGCTGATATATGAACCCCAGCTTTCCAAAGAAACATGCCATGACAATCCAGAACAAAGTGCAGTGGATATACTCCTCCCGTGACAACCGGGAACTGGAGGAACGCTACGACGAGTGGGCCAGCGAGTACAACAAAGACCTGGCGGCGGACTTCAGCTACCTGGCCCCAGAGCGTGCCGCCCGTGTCTTTGCCAGCCACGTGCCAAGGCACGCCCGCATCCTGGATGCCGGCGCCGGCACAGGCCTGGTTGGCGAGGAACTTTCACGGCTGGGCTACAACCAGATATTCGCCATGGACCTATCACAGGGCATGCTGGAGGAAGCCCGTAAAAAAGACATATATCTTGAATTCCGCCAGATGGTCATGGGCGAACCCCTAGACTATGCCACCGACTCCTTTGATGCCGTAATCAGCGTTGGAGTCCTCACCGTTGGCCACGCCCCGGCCAGCTCTTTCGACGAACTCATACGCATCACCAGGCAGGGAGGACACATCGCCTTCTCCATGCGGCCTGATGTGTATGAGAACAGCCGGTTCAAAGATAAGCAGGATAGCCTGGAGTTGGAAAACAAGTGGAGGCTCGTTGAGTTGAGCCCGAAATTCCAGCCGCTGCCCAAAGGTGAGCCGGATGTCTACCACCAAGTCTGGGTTTACCAGGTCACGCCATCACAATAGACCGGGTCATCTCCGCACATGCACCAGTTCCTCACGTCCCGGGGGACTCTACAGCGCGGGAGACTCTACAGCGCACCAATCACAAAGCACCATTGGTGTCGTCCTATCCCTGATGTTCTCCAAGGAAACTCACGCCAGGCTGTCATTGCGAGGCCAAATGGTTCGGTGTCCTCCCCACAGGCTCCGGAGGGCCGTGGCAATCTGGGGTCTTTTCCAAAAGACTCGACAGCATGGCGTTCATAAAGTACCATTGGTGCCATCCTGCTAGTGAGGGTTATCACAAATCCCGTGCCACTAGGTAAACGGATCCTGCTCCTTGCCTCTCCGGATGAGAGGCCCAACTTCAAACCCTTAGAGGATGATGGGTTTATCATATCCATCTCTCAAAGCCCCCAGGTGATAGAGACCATACCCCTTGAGGACACCCCCAACCTGCTCATGGTGGACCTCTCAATTCTCCCCACAGAGGACATGGGGATATTTATTCAACGTTGCAAGAGCCTTGAAATACCCCTCCTTGCCATGATCCATGAGGAGAATCACGCCATCGTCGACCCCTCCCTGGAAGTCGAGGACTTCATCTTCCTCCCCCTCAGACACAACGAATTACTCCACAGAGTCCATAGGGCACTGTGGCGCACAGGAAGCTGGGACAGCGGACAGCTTATCAGGACCGGAGACCTGATCATTGACCAGGAGCGCTACGAGGTCTCCGTCGCAGGCAGAAGGGTTATCCTCACCTTCAAAGAGTTCCAGCTCCTGTGCCTCCTGGCCTCAAATCCAGGACGGGTCTACACTCGCGATATCCTTCTCAGCCGCGTCTGGGAATACGACTACTTCGGTGGCACACGTACCGTGGACGTCCACATCCGCAGACTGCGCAGCAAGGTAGAGGACGCCACCCATCTCTTTATCGAGACCGTGCGCAACGTCGGATACCGCTTCCGTGTGACATAGCAGGGCAGGGCGTGCCCTGCGCCCATAAGTACACACGGTGTATTACACGTTTGCTTCATATCAGGTCGAGCCGGTTCTGGTGCAGGGCTTGCCCGCGGCAAAGATTTAACAAAGCTGTAACACACCAGCAATAATGGAGAAACACTGGCGGATATACTTACTATTGTGAATACCCTATTATGGGGCGTGGGCTAAAGGAACAGGCGTACCGTACTCGCGCCCCGACATCGGCCTCCCATAGGCCGGGGAAATCACGTTTAGGACAACCACTTCAGTATAGCTGTGAGAGGAGGAGAATATGGCAAACCCAATCACCGGAAACAGGTTCACCACTTCAGAGGAGGTAATCGCTTTTTGCAGAGACCAGGACATTAAGATGATAGACCTCAAGTTCATCGACGTTCCAGGGACCCTGCAACACGTCAGCATACCCACTGGTGAGCTCAACTCAGACCTGTTCGTCGAGGGCACCGGCATCGATGGCTCCAGCATCCGTGGTTTCCAGGCCATCCACGAAAGCGACATGCTCATCGTGCCCGACGCCACCACGGCAGCCGTCGACCCCTTCTTTTCCATCCCAACCCTGAGCATGCTCTGCAACATTAAAGACCCCAGCAATGACGGAGGGTATCCCAGAGACCCACGCTGGGTTGCTCAGAAAGCAGAGGCATTCCTCAAATCATCCGGCATCGGCGACGTCAGCAACTGGGGCCCCGAGCTGGAGTTCTTCATCTTCGACAGCGTCAGCTTTGAACAGACCGCCAACAGCGCCTTCTACTCCGTGGACTCCGAGGAAGGCATATGGAACTCGGGACAGCCCAATTCCCTGGATGGCGGCCCCAACCTCGGATACAAGACCAGGCATAAAGAGGGATACTTCCCAACGCCTCCCTTCGATACCTTCCAGGACCTCCGTTCTGAGGCGTCTCTCAAGATGGCTGAATTCGACATCACAGTAGAGAAACACCACCACGAGGTCGCCACCGGAGGCCAGGGCGAAATAGACATGCGCTTCGACACCCTGACCAGAATGGCGGACAACGTGGCCCACTTCAAATACATCCTCAAGAACGTTGCCAGGGAACACGGCAAGGTGGCCACCTTCATGCCCAAGCCCCTCTTCGGAGACAACGGCACAGGCATGCACGTCCATTCAAGCATATGGAAAAGCGGCGAAAACCTCTTCTACGGTGCCGACGGGTACGCCCTCTTCAGCCAGATGGGGCTTTACTACATAGGCGGCCTCCTGAAGCACGCCCCTGCCCTCCTGGCCCTCTGCGCCCCCACAACCAACTCATACCGCCGTCTGGTCCCTGGCTACGAGGCACCCGTCAACCTCGCCTACTCCCAGCGCAACCGGAGCGCCTGCGCCAGAATACCCATGTACTTCTCCACCCCCGCTTCCAAGCGTGTGGAGTTCCGCTGCCCTGACCCCTCCGCCAACCCATACCTGGCCTTCGCTGCAATGCTCATGGCAGGCATAGACGGCATCATCAACCAGATCGACCCCGGACAGCCTCTCGACCAGGACATCTACGACCTGAGCCCGGAGGAAGCAGCCAAGGTACAGCAGGTGCCCGGCAGCCTGGACAAGGCCCTGGACGCCCTGGAGGCCGACCACGAGTTCCTCACAAGGGGCGACGTCTTCACCGAAGACCTGATACATACCTGGTTGGACTACAAGCGAGAGAAAGAGGTGGACGCCGTACGCCTGAGGCCCCATCCCTACGAGTTCCACCTGTACTTCGACGTATAGCCCGCCACTCTCTACGGCACACCGTTAATACCCGTCGAAGGCCCCTGCCTCTGGATAGAGGCAGGGGCCTTCGCATTAAAGTCACCAGCACCCGCTCATCCTGAGCCTGTCGAGTCCCGTACGGGGTCCTGCATGCTCCACCGGTCCGCCATCTCCACCACAGTAACACCTGCGTCGCCCTAGCCTATAATACCCGTCCCTAAACCCAATCACCAGGGGATGTGCAGACAGCGCCTCCCGCACCGCAGCCTTCAGCACACCGGTGCCCTTACCGTGAACCACCCTGACCGTAATCAGGCCGGCAACAAAGACCTGGTCAAGATAGCGGTCCAGCCTGAACAACTCCTCTGCCACAGGTAACCGCCGCAGGTATATCTCAAAGGCAGGGCCGTCTCTAGCGAGCGATCGGTTTGTCATAATTGAATATCAAAGTCTTGGCTGCAAGGATGTCCAGACCTCCATCAGGAAAACCAAACCCACTTGTCTTGATGGTGTCAGGATAGACTCACTATCGAGACAAGACATACACTCGACGACTGAGCTTTCCAATCATCGCGTACACGTGCCATAGAGCGTCTCCAAGCATGATCTCATACGCCCGCTGTCCAAACTGTTCAGCGTAACCGTCGGGGGAGCGCAGAAGCCGCGCAGTGTGGAGTAGCCGTAGATTCTCTGCACCAGACCTTTCCTCTGCCCATTCTCCCCATTCTGTCCCCACATCTATTCGTTCGTCAACGTGGAAGCCCGCAGAGGCTATGGCTAATTCGGTGAGATCAGTGTCGGCGCTTGTGAAGACCACTCCCATTGTCTTAAACAACCAATCTGCCTCTTTAGGCTCTAGCCGGTCAGTAGCGAACATCTGGTAGACGAGCACACGCCCGCCCTTCCTCAGGACCCTCCAAAACTCGGCGTAAGCCGCGTCTAGATCTGCCACATGGCTCAGTACATCGCGGCACCAAACGAGATCGACGCTCATATCGTCTATCGGCAGGCTCTCCAGACTGCAAAGCTGGAAGCGCACAAGTCCGTTGATTTCCGGGTGCTGCCTGGTGGCTTCCATCAGTCCCTCGTAGGCCAACTGAATATGCCGCTGCACCGGGTCAATACCCAGAGTGGCAAACCCAAAGCGTGCGGCTAGTTGCAGAGTATGTCGGCCTTCTCCACATCCAACGTCAACCACAGCCGCTTTATTTGGAAGCCCCATACTCTTCACCAAGTCGTAGAGCATCTCTGGGCCGCGCGGGTTCAAGCTCTGTTTCAGGGAATGCTGGAACTCCACCTCTACTCGCGGGTACGCGTCATAGAACTGTTCTAATGAGAAATCACCGATCATAGACACCTCAACAGTAATCTACTACAAATGCACGTTGGCGCGCTTCCACCACTCCAAGCCATCTTCCTACTTGGCCGTCATCATCACCCAGCTCTAAGTATCTCATACTCTATTCCAGACACCTACCTCTGTCGCTATCTGCATCGGAGGCGGGTTCCACTTGATTATTTTGCACTCCCATATCCCCGAAATAATTGACAAAAGAGTGCCTAAATGGTACACTAAACACAAGCCCCGAGTAACTGCAAGCCACGGTGGGCGCTCGCTGGAAGGGAGTCCCATTCGAGGGACGACGTGAAGGGTTGAGTAGCTCTCGTTCGTGTGCAGGGAAGGTTATTCGGGGTGTCTTTGTTTTTTGTAATCCCCCCTACAAACTTACTCCTACCCCATTTTTCCACTTGCTATGCCCCAAAACGGCTCTTGAACACAGCCAAATCGGTACACCAAAACCATGATTTACATTTTGGGTGCAGCGCTATACCCTGCTAATACATCGTATATACTTGTGGGTGCAGGGCTATACCCTGCTAAGGCGGTATACTGAAACTCTCGTACGTAAGAATGTGGGTTCAGGGCACGCCCTGCTGGCTGGCGCTTGGTATACTGGCAAGCCTTGTCCTTGGGTGGCTCGCCAGCCGGGGACTCGACTGGCAGGAGGTCTGGAAGGCGCTCGGAGACCTGCCCCCATACGTGGTAGTCCTGGCCCTGCTGGTATTCCTCCTGAGCAACCTTACGCGAGCCTACCGGTGGCGGCTCCTCTTCTTCGAAGAGCGCATATCCGTGTTCAGGCTGTTCATGGTCGAAAATATCGGCCTCGGCCTGAACAACGTGCTGCCCGTGCGCATCGCCAGCGAGGCCATCCAGTTCACCCTTCTGACCCTCAGAGACAGGGTCGACCGCGGCACCGCCCTGGCTACCCTTGGCATGACCCGCATCATGGACATCTGGGCCTCCACGCTTCTGCTGGCCGTTGGCCTCTTCCTCGTCCCCGGGGCGGGGCTTCTTGCCCGCTATGCCGCCGGTGGCTTCGTGCTCTCACTGGTGCTTCTGGCCCTGGTGCGTTTCGTCGCCTGGGGCAGCGTTGGACTCCCCATGATGGAACGCTTTCCCCTGCTGCGGACATTTGCCGTCTCCGTGGCCGAACTGGAACAACATAAAGCACGGCTAATCGCCTCCCTGGCCGTCAGCCTGTCCCAGTGGGCTATCCTTGGCGTCAGCGGCTGGATCGTGGCGCTCGGCATGGACATCCCGCTCTCCCTGACACAGGCAGTGCTGGTCATTCTGGCCACCATATTCGTCGCCACATCCGTCCCCGCCGTTCCGGGGGCCATCGGCACATTCGAGGCCGCCGCCGTGTACACTATGAGCATTTTCGATATCGACAGAAGCCAGGCCTTCTCGTATGCCATCGTCATGCACGCCCTCCTTTTCCTGCCCTCCATCCTCATTGCAGCGTTCTTTCTGCCAAGAGAGGGACTCGGCTCTATACGGGAGTTGCGGGCGCGGGCGCTTGCCCTGGCCGATAATCAACCGGCAGACCCCGACCCGGGAAGGTAGCTCCAAATGCAATCACGCCTCATCACAACCCTCGTACTTCCCGCCGTCGTGCTCCTGATGGCCGTTGCGTGTAACGGGAGCACCCCGGCGGAGCCAACCCCAACGTCCGGTTCGGGCACTCCCCAGCCGTCTTTGACACCAATGCCAACATCCACCACGGTATCAAGGCAGTTGACCCTGGTATCGCCCATAACCGTTCCCCACTGGGACGTACACCTATCCTCATCCCCCGTTCTCGCCTCCTGGGGCCCCGGCATCGTATACAGCCGCCTGTTGCGCTTCCGCTCCGGCCCCGAGGTCGCAACGCCCAACGCATCCACCGAGTGTGACCTGTGTGAAAGCTGGCAGCAGGTCGACTCCACCACCTATCTCTTCCAACTGAAGCAGAACGTTCTCTGGCAGGACGTGATTCCGGTGTCCGGGAGAGAGCTGGTCGCCCAGGACATAGTCTTCAGCCTTCAACGTCAGAGAACTCCGGGCTATCCCAACGCCCCCCTGCTGCGGTCTATTCAGTCCGTCAAGGCCGAGGGCAAGTACACACTCAGGATAACCCTCAAAGAACCCAATGCCGATTTCCTCGCAGGCCTGGCCAGCGGCTTCACAAAAATAGTGGCGCCGGAGGCGGTGAGCTTCAACGGCGACCTCAAAGAAGGGCCTGTTATTGGAAGCGGGCCCTGGCTCTGGGACGGCACCAGAGATAGTATTGGATACTTCTTCAAAGCCAACCCCAACTACTACGAAAGCGACCTGCCCGGGCTTGACCGCCTCAACATACTCATCATCATGGACGAGCAGACTCGCACAGCCGCCTTTCGCCTCAAAAAAGTAGACCTGATAGAGTCCCCCCCTGAACAGTTCGATGACATCAGAGAGAACCACCCGGAGACCGATTTCCTGCTGTACAGAGAGCCGGGGAGAGGCCTGGAGTTTGCCCTCAAAGCCACCGCACCCCCACTGGACAACCTCCAGATAAGAAAGGCCATCTTCAGCGCCCTCGACCCCTGGGACGCCATAGACGCCGTGTGGAACGGCCTCGGCTTCGTCAGCCTTGGCATGCCCGTCGCCAGCCCGGACTGGCTCCTGCCCGAAGACGAGCTTAGGACGTACCTGGCAAGCCCCGCCAAGGCCCGAGAACTCCTCAACACGGCGTCGCCGGGCCTCTCCCCATCCTTCACCATTACCGTGGCCGATTACGGCGATACATACCTGGAGTACGGACGGCATCTGGCAAGGCAGTTGGAAGCGGTGGGATTCGAGGTATCCATCACCACCATCAACCCAACGGACTACCCCCAAGATGTATGGTACGACGGCGACTACGATGCTTTCATTGGTCCCATCGCCCCCATAACCACACCAAACATGTACCTCTTCTCAGTCCTCCACAGCCAGGGAGCGTGGAACACCCACGCCTACCGCGATTCGACCCTCGACTCTCTCATCGAGGAGCAGGCCGTAGCCCTTGACCCGGCCCACCGCCAGGAGTTGGCGTTGGAGATACAACGTCACGTATTCGACAAAGCGGTGAGGTTCATGCCGATGACCAGAGTATCCACCTGGGTGTGGTGGCCCAAGGTGAAGGGCTTCCACCCCAACCTGACCTCCAGCGAGTACTTCCACCTGGCCCGACTAGTGGTCGAGCCATAGCAGGGCGTGCCATGCACCCATAAGTGCATGCGAGGTTTTTTGGGTGCTGTTTTACCTTGAGTCGAACCTTAGCAGTGCGCTGAAAAAGGGGATTCCAAAGGGGACTCAGTCCCCTTTGACGGGGGTCTGTGGTCCCCCCCAACCTGACCTCCAGCGAGTACTTCCACCTGGCCCGACTAGTGGTCAAGCCATAGCGCGGTGTCCGCGGAGTTTGCCGCGGCTGTCATTGCGAGTCCGCCGCAGGCGGACGTGGCAATCTGGCGGAGGGGTGCACCACACTAGTTCCCAAAATCTCTGCGCGTAGTAAAGTCTGGTATAGTAAGAGACATGACCTTGCAACCGTCGACAATAACACCAAATACGCTATAATCGGCATGTGGGTTCGCAGACCAGCCTTATAGGCATCCAAGGAGGCGATTATGGCGGTGAAAGTGCTCATCGAAAGAACCGTGCGCAAGGGATACGAACCGCACGTCTGGGAGATGCTGAGGTCACTGCGGGGCGAGGCGCTGCACCAAAAGGGCTACCTGTACGGAGAAACGTGGCGGTCTCTCCGTAATCCCCGGGTACTGGTCAACGTGAGCACCTGGGGGACCAGAGACCACTGGGACATATGGTCGGTTACTCCCTTCAGACAGAAGATGGAGGAACGCCTTGTCCCCATGCTAACCCGACCGTCCCGTGTCCAAATATTTGAAGAGTACAGCGAACACTAGCTCTCGAACTGGCTATACCCACCTTCCAACCCTGAAACATCACCAGACTAGTACAACAGTCGCCTATTATGGGTGCAGGGCTGTGCCCTGCCTGCTAGGAAGCTACGCCTAGCGACGGCCAGTCCAACATCTGGACATCCACCTCTGAACCCGCCTTCATCACGGGAACGTCCTCCGGGCAGATGGCAAGGCCGTTCGCCTGCGCCATGGATGTGAGGATCCCCGACCCCTGGTCTCCCGTCAAACGGGCGTAGTAACGCCCGTCCCTATGCGTAATGATTGCACGGGCGAACCCCCGCCGCTCGTCGCCGTTGATGATATCGTCCTCCAGCACCGCCCGTACCGTTGGCTTCTCCAAGTCGATGTGTCCCTGCATCTTCAGTATGGCCGGACGCACCAACTCCTCAAAGGCGACCAGCGCGCTCACAGGGTTCCCCGGCAGGCCGATGTGAGGGACTTTTTTGCCATCAGGCCCTGGAAAGACACCGAAGGCCAGGGGTTTGGCAGGCCTCATCCTGACCGACCAGAAATCGATCTGCCCACGGCTGGCCAGCACATCCTTCACAATGTCGTAGTCGCCCCTTGACACCCCGGCAGAGGTCAGCAGCATGTCCGCCGTTAACCCGTCCTCCAGCCTGTTGTTCATGGACTCCAGGTTATCCCGGGCGATGCCAAGCACCTTGGGAATGCCGCCATAGCGGAGAACCGCTGCCGCCACACCGTAGCTATTGCTATTGTAAATCTTGCCGGCTGAGACAGGCTCTCCCGGCTCCATAAGCTCGTCGCCGGTGGCTATGACTGCCACCACAGGGCGTCGGATTACCTCCACTGTGTCTCGACCAAGCGACGCCAGCACGCCTATCTCCGATGGGCGCAGAACCATGCCCTTCTTTAGCACCATCTGGCCCTTTTGTATGTCCTGTCCCGCGGGCCTCACGTTGGAACCCCTTGGAACGTCAACCCTGATCTTAATCTCCGTTATATCCAGAGGGGCCATACCAAGGCTCTTCTTCTCATACTCGTCGGTCTCCTCAAAGGGCACGACAGTATCCGCTCCCGGCGGTATCGGAGCGCCGGTCATTATACGAACCACGTTCCCGCCGGCCACCTCCTGCTGTGGAAGCTGGCCCGCGGCCAGGTGCCCGATAACCCGCAGTTCCCTGGGAGCATCGTAGGTTGCACCCGCTATGGCCTCGTACCGCACGGCGTATCCGTCCATCGCGGAATTGGTCAGAGGAGGAATATCCAGCGTGGACACCACGTCCTCCGCCAGGACCTGGCCAAGGGCATCCAGGAGGGGCTTCCTCTCCGACTCCAGGGTCTGGAACATATTCAGAATCCTACCCCTGGCCTCCTCCACGCTCAGCATGTATGGCAAACCCTGATTAACGTCCATATTATTTCGTGAGTACACCCTTGTTAACGGCTAGCGTGACAAAGTTGGTACGGCCCCTGTAAGATTTTTTCTGATATTAAACTAGGTTTCTGAAGATTGCCCATGCTATTCGCGTTCCATTTGTGAAATCCATTGTGGACTCCCATTTGCAAGCCATATCATGGTCTGGTAAAATGATACCACGATGCGAGGCAGCAGCACGACGCCCCCATCCGCGGGCAGCCTTTACACAACAATTACAAGACACGGAAGTCCGCGTACTCCCCAGACGCCTCCGCCCAACTGACATCCACCGCTTGCACGTCGGCGGCTGGCGGCCCCTGGTTAAGACGGCCCAGAAGCCCCTCAAGTCCCGCCCGTTCCCCTTCAGCCACCACCTCTACGGAACTGCCTCCAGGCAGATTACGCACACGCCCCTTCAGGCCAAGGCCTTGCGCATTGCCCAAGACGAAGTAGCGAAATGAAACCCCCTGTACCCGCCCATGCACCACGGCTAAAAGGCGTGCCTCGTTCCCCACTCTATCCCTATGACTCTTCTTCTCGCCGCGGCTTCCTCGCTTTTTTCACCACCGCAACATCCGCCGATGGCGCCAGAGACCCCGCCTTAACAGGAACCGGGCGGCTCGCCTTCTTGGGCTTCTTGGTCTCACGTTGCCTGTAGTCTCGATCACCCATAAAACACCTCCTGACCATTACAAGGTCTGCACCTCTAGTTTATCAGGACAAAACAGTCCCAGTAAAGCCGTCCTGATCAAGGGTCTTCAAAAATCTGTAACTGAGGTGGTTCCAAAGCTGTCATTGCCATTAAAATGTCATTCTGAGTCCTTCACTGGAAGGGCGAAGAATCCGGGGAAGGACATGCCCTGCACCAACAATAAGCTGTTTTTGCACCAGTCTGGCGAGCGGAACTTTTTCTACGCTCATCCTGAGCCTGTCGAACCATCGTCATTGCGAGGGCGTAGCCGCCCGTGGCAACCTGGTGGGGTGGCCTCCCCCGCTCATCCTGAGCCTGTAGAAGGACATGAGCGGGTAGCAGAATGTCATTCTGAGTCCTTCCCAGGAAGGGCGAAGAATCCGGGGAAGGGCATCCCCTGCACCAACAATAAGCTGTTTTTGCACCAGTCTGGCGAGCGGAACTTTTTCTACGCTCATCCTGAGCCTGTCGAAGGACCTGAGCGGGTAGCAGAATGTCATCCTGAGTCCTTCACTGTCATTCTGAAGGAGCGCAGCGAGTGAAGAATCTAAAGCCTCCGCTTCAGCAATGCACTTCGCCTTAGAATGACATGGGTAACTTTACGTGATTTGGCAGTATAATCATAGAATCTACCGGCCTGAAGTTCTATGCCAGAGACCAATACACCATGAGCTTATACCTGATCAGCGTCTACCTCCACATCATTGCAGCGATGCTCTGGATGGGCGGGATGTTATTCCTGGGGCTGGTACTGGTGCCCATCGTCCAGACCATTCAGCCCCCCGGGTCTGGAGCGCCCATAATCAGAGCGGTTGGCAGAAAGTTCCGCCCCATCGCCTGGATATGCATCGGGACTCTTCTTGTCACCGGAGTGATAAACCTTAACCACTGGGGCTACACTCTGCTCGACCTGTTCTCCGGAGACATCCTCGACACCGAGTTCGGAAGAGTCCTGGCGATCAAGCTGAACGTGGTGCTCGTCATCATCGTCCTCAGCGCGCTCCACGACTTCGTCCTCGGCCCGCGGCTGGCACGCTCAATGGAAGCCCTCCGTTCCTCCAGTAGTCCCCCGGCCCAGGGCAGCAGTCCGGTCCAGAGCCCTCCCGCCGGCATGGCCATGCAACGCCGACGCCTTTCCATGCTGGCCCGCCTCAACGTGCTCCTCGCCCTGGCCGTCCTTGCACTCGCCGTAATACTCGTCCGCGGCCTGCCCTGATTAGTGCTGAATGACCCTTTATCCAAACTTATAAGGAGCATATTTATGGCAAAGCATGAAGTAAGATTTAGCGTACACGAAGGTTCTATTATGAACCGCGATGTGCTCTTCAAAGTGTTCCAAGACAATAAGAGGCTCGGCGATTTGTACGTCAGTAAAGGTGGAGTGGATTGGCGGCCTAAGAATAAACAATACGCTCATCACAAGTTTTCGTGGGAAGAGTTTGTCGCAATGGTTGAGAACGGGTAGAAACCCCCTGAGAAACCCGTCTCGGTCTTTCCCAGCAGTACAAGGAGAGTTGGATTAGGGGTAATTAGAGTAGCTGTCCGTGCTACAATTAGAGATATTTCCCTGTGTGGAGGCCCGCAATTGCCAGAACTAACACCGGAGTCCCTGCGCATCGTCTGTGACGACTCCTGCCTTGATTTCGAGACCACCTCCGACCTGCCTCCCCTGCAAGCCATCATAGGGCAGCAGCGCGCCGTCCAGGCCCTGGAGTTCGGCCTTGACATAGAGGAAAAGGGCTTCAACATATACGCCGCAGGCCCTTTGGGAACGGGAAAGGCCACCGCCATAACCGCCTTCCTCCAGGAGCAGGCCAAGACCAAACAGCCCCCCCCAGACTGGTGCTACGTCCAGAACTTCAGGGACCCCAGCCAGCCCCGCGCCTTGCAGCTGCCGACCGGCAGAGGGAGAGACCTCCAGCGGGACATGAGAAACCTGGTGGATGAAGCCGCACGCGCCATCACCGGGACATTCGAGGGCGAAGAGTACTCTCAACGCAGAGAAGAACTCACCCAGACATTCCGCCGGGACAGGGAACACCTCTTCAGCACCCTCAACGACCGCGCCAGAGACGAGGGATTCCTCCTTCAGACAACCCCGATCGGCCTTGCCCTCATCCCCCACAAAGACGGCAGGCCAATGACCGACGATGAGATGGCCACCATCACCACCGCCGAGCGGGAAGAGCAGACTAAAATAAGAGA
The DNA here is from genome assembly GCA_027622595.1 of Chloroflexota bacterium. Lineage (GTDB taxonomy): Bacteria > Chloroflexota > Dehalococcoidia > Lucifugimonadales > UBA2985 > JASLXI01. Next base: position 7,769 of record JAQBZZ010000018.1, on the reverse strand, counting down.
GACCCTTGAAAGCGTCCTCAAACAGGTCTTCAACCAGGTGCGCAGCGCCGAGCGGCTGGTCTATGAAAACATCCAGAAAATGGACCAGGAAATAGTCCGCTTCGCCCTTGACTTCCTCATCCAGGAGCTGAAGGAAAAGCACGGCTCCCTCCCCCAGATCAACGCCTATCTGGACGAGGTGGAGTCGGATATGGCGGATAACGTAGACCTGTTCCGGGCCAAGCCACAAGAAGGGCAGAACCCAGCCCTCGCGCCACCCACCGCTGGCCCCAACCACACCCTGCGGCGTTATGAAGTCAACGTCATCGTAGACAACTCACAGACTCAGGGAGCGCCCGTAATCATGGAGGTAAGCCCCACGCACACCAACCTCCTCGGCCGCATCGACAAGGAGGCCCAGTTCGGAGCGCTCCAGACAGACCTCACCATGATACGCCCCGGGTCACTCCACCAGGCCAACGGCGGCTACCTCATCGTCAGGATAGAGGAAGTACTGCGCAACCCGCTGGCATGGGAAGGCCTCAAGCGCTCCCTCAAGGAGCAGAAGATAATCATCGAAGATTTGGCGGAGCGCATGGGCTCCATAACCACCAGGGGCCTCACGCCGGAACCCATCCCCCTTAAAGTGAAGACCATCCTCATCGGCAACGCATCGCTCTACCAGATGCTCTACATGGACGACCCAGACTTCGTGGAACTCTTCAAGGTCAAGGCTGAGTTCGATAGCACCATGCAGCGCACCGACGATAACATCAGGGACTACGCCGCCTTCGTCTGCACCATCTGCACCAAGGAGAACCTGCTGCAAATGGACAAGGCCGGAGTGACCAAGTTGGTGGAGCACAGTTCCCGCCTGGCAGAAGACCAGACCAAGCTGTCTACCCGCTTCGCCGAGATAAGCGATGTCATCCGCGAGGCCAGCTACTGGGCCGGCAAGGACAACGCCCCCTGTATCAATGCAGACCACGTGAACAGGGCCATCGAGCAGAAAATCCACCGCTCCGACCTGATAAGGGACAAGATAGTCGAAATGATCCAGCGCGGCACACTCGCCATAGATACCGAGGGTGAAGCCGTGGGCCAGATTAACGGTCTGGCCGTCATAGGGCTTGGCGACTTCGCCTTCGGACGCCCCGGCCGCATCACGGTATCCGTCGGCGCAGGCCGGGAGGGCCTGATCGACATCGAGCGTGAGGCCCGTCTTGGAGGACGGCTCCACACCAAGGGGGTCATGATCCTCGGAGGGTACCTGGCGGACAGGCTCGCCCGCAACATCCCGCTTTCGCTGACAGCCCGCCTCACCTTCGAGCAGAGCTACAATGAGATCGATGGCGACAGCGCCTCAAGCGCGGAGCTATATGCCATCCTCTCACACCTGGCAGACCTTCCCATCAAGCAGGGCATCGCCGTAACAGGCTCCGTCAACCAGAAGGGCGATGTCCAGCCCATAGGCGGCGTCAACCACAAGATCGAGGGCTTCTTCTACGTGTGCCAGGCTAAAGGCCTCACCGGCAATCAGGGCGTCATGATCCCCGCCAGCAACGTGGAACACCTCATGCTTCGAGAGGAAGTGGTCGAGGCCGTGCGACAGGGCCGGTTCCACATCTACTCCGCAAGCACCATCGACGAGGGCATCGAGATTCTAACAGGCGTGAAGGCCGGCTCGCTTCAGCCCGACGGCTCATTTGAGGAGGGGTCGGTGAACCAGCGCGTATCCCAGCGACTCAGGGACATGGCCCGCAGCCTGCGCGACTTCATGCGCAGCCCTTCCGAGGAAGAGCGCGGCGACGAAGATAACAAGAAACCGGAGGGAGAGGAAAACGAGCCTTCCCATGAGCAGCCACCAAAGTCACCCGAAAGCTAAACTTCATTCGCCTGTCACCCTGAGCGTAGCGAAGGGTCTAAGACGCTAAGGTTCACCAACCATGGTTTTCCAATCAGACAACCTCAAACTCTCAGCCAACGCCATCAAAGTCCTGGAACGGCGCTACCTCCTCAGGGACGAAGATGGCGCGACCATCGAGACCCCCGTATCCATGTTCCGAAGAGTGGCGCACGCCGTCGCCTCCGGGGAGAAAGCGTTCGGTGCCACCGCGGCTGACGTGGAAGAGATCGAAAAGAAATTCATGTCCGCCATGACCTCCCTGGAGTTCCTCCCCAACTCCCCCACCCTCATGAACGCAGGCACACCCCTGGGACAGCTCTCCGCGTGCTTCGTGTTGCCCGTGGAGGACTCATTACGGAGCATCTTCAGCACACTTCAGTCCATGGCCCTCATCCACCAGTCCGGCGGAGGGACGGGCTTCTCCTTCAGCGCCCTGCGGCCAACGGGAGATGTAGTGCGCTCCACCCTTGGAGTCGCCTCCGGCCCCGTATCCTTCATGCGCATCTTTGACGTGGCAACCGATGTCATAAAGCAGGGCGGCAGGCGGCGCGGCGCCAACATGAGTATTCTTTCCATTCACCATCCCGACATCCTGGAGTTCATCGAGTCCAAGGGGCACGATGGAGTCCTCTCCAACTTCAACATATCCGTCGCCATCACAGACCGGTTCATGGACGCTCTGGCCCGCGGAAGCGAGTACCCCCTGATAAACCCACGTACAGGCCAGGAGGTTCGTCGACTTCCCGCAGGCGAGGTCTTCGAACGCATCGCCATGGCCGCCTGGAAGACCGGTGACCCCGGCCTCATCTTCACCGACGAGATAAACAGGTACAATCCCACTCCCGCCCTTGGCGACATCCAGGCCACCAACCCCTGCGGCGAAGTGCCCCTTCTTCCCTACGAGGCCTGCAACCTTGGCTCCATCAACCTCGCCAGGATGGTGAGAGACAACCAGTTCGATTGGGAAGCGCTGAAAAGCCTTGTCTGGCTCGGCGTAAGGTTCCTCGACGACGTTATCGATTCATCCCATTTTCCCATCCCTGAGATCGACGCGATGGTGCGCGCCAACCGCAAGATAGGGCTTGGGGTCATGGGCTTTGCCGACGCCCTCATTCAGCTTGGCATATCCTACGACTCCCCGCAGGCGGCGGAGACCGCCGACAACGTCATGTCCTTTGTCGCCAGGGAAGCCCGCAACGCCTCCGAATGCCTGGCCCAAGAACGAGGCCCCTTCCCCAACTTTCCCGATAGCATCTACGCCCGCAATGGACATCAACCCATGCGCAACGCCACCGTTTGCAGCGTCGCCCCAACCGGCACCATCAGCCTCATCGCAGGCTGCTCAAGCGGCATCGAGCCCCTCTTCGCCATCTCCTACGTGCGGGAGGCCCTTGGGGACGCCCAGCTTCTGGAGGTGAACCCCCACTTCCAGGCCACCGCCAGGGAGCAGGGCTTTTACAGTGAAGACCTCATGGAATCCGTCGCCAGACTGGGTTCAGTCCAGTCCATCGAAGAAATACCCCAGAACGTGCGCCGCGTCTTCGTCACCGACTTCGACATCGACCCCCAGTGGCATGTCCGCGCCCAGGCCGCCTTCCAGCACCACACCGACAACGCCGTCTCCAAGACCGTCAACCTGCCCCATAACGCCACCATCAAGGACGTGAGCGATATCTTCCTCATGGCACACCGTGAGAAGTGCAAGGGCATCACCGTCTACCGGTACGGGAGCAAGCAGCAGCAGGTCCTCCACCTGAGCGGCACGCCCAGGGACCAGGAGGGCGAGAAGTCGCCGTACATCACCGTACATTCAGAGTACGCAGGCGGGTGCGCCGATGAGAACTGCAACTTCTAGATTCTTTTGAAAAATATCCACTCCACCCCCGCTCGTCCTGAGCATGTCGAACCATTTGAGCAGCACACCCACACCCATGTATCAACCGTCGTTGCGAGCGAGTCCACGAGCAGCCTGTCCTGAGCGTAGTCGAAGGATGGCAACCTGGTGGGGTGGCATCCTCGCTCACCTGTCCTGGCGAAGACTCATTCCGTGCACTACTTATGTCATTCCGAGCGTAGCGAGGAATGACATGCTCCATTCAGCCGTTTACTCTGAGCTTATCCGAGGTTCACACTGAGCCACCACAACGCCATTCCGAGCGTCACTTTGTCCTCCAGAGCACCGCTTTGTCCTCCAGAACACCCCTTATGTCATTTCGAGCGTAGCGAGGAATCTTGGGCGTGACAAATCAATACTACGTCTACATCTTGACCAACCGCACCCGGCGATTGTATGTAGGGGTGACCAATGACCTCCTTCGCCGGATATATGAACATAAGCAGAAACTAATCCCAGGGTTCACCAGCACCTACAACCTCACGCGGCTCGCCTACTACGAGACCACCACCGACGTTCACAGCGCAATAAGCCGAGAAAAGCAGGTAAAAAGCTGGCGCAGAGCAAAGAAGATGGCCTTAGTGGAGACTATAAACCCTGACTGGAGAGACTTGAGCGCTGAGTGGTATGATACGCCCTAGATTTCTCGCCCTTCTTAGAAGGACTCGGAATGACATGACTAACGGCAGATCGCCCTGAGCCATCCCCCTATCCCACTCTGCCCCCATGCGCTATTATACCCCGTGTCACAGGACAAAGTTCCTGTAGCCGTCTATCAAGCGGGTAGAGTCTCCCCAAGAGTAAAAGAAATTGCAAAACCCAGACCGTCAGTCCGAATTAACAACCCTTTCAGAAGAAGCCCATGCCTTCTTCGCCCAGAAGCACGCCGCCCGTGAGCGAGCGCTCAACCTGTCCCGCACCACCACTCAGCTTTCCGCCACCGCCATACGCTCCGCCCACCGCCACCAGTTCGACGAGGCCCGCTCATTGATGGACACCGCCAGAGACCGTGTCGCCGAGATGAAGGAAATCCAGGAGAGCCACCCGGACATCTACTATGCCGGCTTCGTCCAGGACGCACAGAAGGAGTACGTCGAGGCCAACTCGACGCTCGCCTTCATCACCGGCGCGCCGTTGCCCCGTCCCGACGACCTTGGCGTAGCCCACGCCGCCTACCTCAACGGCCTCGGCGAGGCCATCGGCGAGATGCGGCGCTATCTCCTCGACTCCCTTCGCCGCGGCGACGCCTCCCGCTGCGAAGAACTCCTAGACCTCATGGACCAGATTTATACCCAGCTATTCACAATGGACTTCCCCGAGGCCATCACCGGCGGCCTACGCCGCACCACCGACGCCATGCGAGGCATCCTGGAGCGCACCCGCGGCGACCTCACAACCACCCTCCGGCAGCAGGCCCTTGAGCAGCGCCTTACACAGCTATGGGATCGCCTCACCAGCGAAGACCTTGACTAGGACAATCCGTAGTGATAGATTGCACCCTTGGGTAGAGCCTAAGGATTGAAACCCTATTCACTCTGCCGGCCCCCATTAGGAGGTAACAAGTGGAATCCATATTCATTGCCATAGGAACCGGAGTGCTGGCTCTCCTCTTCGCCACATGGCTCGCCTACCGAGTCCTCAAAGAGGACCAGGGCACCGACGCCATGAAGGAGATCGGCAAGGCGATTCAGGAGGGCGCTTCCGCCTTCCTCGCCCGTGAGTACCGCACCCTCGCCATCTTCGTCGTACTCGTCACCATCGTCATAGGCGTCTTCATCGATATCATCCAGCTTGACCGCGATATCCCCAAGACCGCCATCTCCTACCTCATTGGGGCCATCTGCTCCGCCGGCACCGGCTACATCGGGATGCACATCGCCATCCGGGCCAACACCCGCACCGCCGCCGCCGCCATGATCGGGCTCAACCCCGGCCTCCGCGTCGCCTTCAACAGTGGGGCCGTGATGGGCACCACCGTGGTTGGAATTGGCATATTGGGAATCTCAATCCTCTACCTCATCTTCAAGGACATAACCGTCGTCGCAGGCTTCGGCTTCGGCGCCTCCTCCATAGCACTCTTCGCCCGCGTCGGTGGCGGCATCTTCACCAAAGCCGCCGACGTTGGCTCAGACATCGTCGGCAAGGTCGAGGCAGGCATCCCCGAGGACGACCCCCGTAATCCTGCCACCATCGCCGACAACGTTGGCGACAACGTTGGCGACGTCGCAGGCATGGGCTCCGACCTCTTCGAGTCTTACGCCTCCTCACTCATAGCCACCATCGCCATCGCGACCGCTGCATCAGCCGTCGCCCCTGAATTCGACGAACCCAAGCTCGTCCTGCCGCTGCTCATAGCATCCGTCGGCATAGTATCGTCCCTGATCGGGACATTCTTCGTCCGCACAGGCAGCCAGGCTTCCATGAGCCAACTCCTGTGGGCACTCCGCCGCGGCATTTACATATCCTCCGCCCTGGTACTGGCCTCATCGTACGCCGTCATCCAATTACTTGGTGTGGACGATGGCAACCGCATCTTCCTGGCCATCGTCACTGGCCTCGTCGCCGGTAACGTTATCGGCTTCGCAACCGAGTACTACACCTCCTATGAATACTCGCCGACCAGGCGCATCGCCGAAGCTGCCCAGACCGGCGCAGGCACAACCATCATCACCGGCTTCGCCACCGGCATGTTGAGCACACTCGTCCCGGTTGCCTCTGTGGTCGCCGCCATACTCATCGCCTTCTGGGCAGCCGACCTCTACGGCGTTGCCATAGCCGCCGTCGGCATGCTGTCCACCCTCGGCATCACCCTGGCCACCGACGCCTACGGCCCCGTCGCCGACAACGCCGGCGGCATCGCCGAGCAGGCCCACCTCGACCCCGAAGTTAGAGAGCGCACCGACGCCCTCGACTCCCTTGGCAACACCACAGCCGCCACCGGCAAGGGGTTTGCCATCGGCTCCGCAGCCCTGACATCGCTCGCCCTGCTGGCCGCATACACCTTCGCCATCAACCCTGGCGTCACCGATGCCAAGGAACTGGTCATCAACATCCTTGACCCCAATGTCCTCGTCGGCCTCTTCATCGGGGCGCTGCTGCCGTTCATCTTCTCAGCCCTCACCATGCAGGCCGTCGGCACCGCCGCATACGCCATCGTCAACGAGGTACGGCGCCAGTTCCGTGAGATACCCGGCATCATGGAGGGCACAGGCCGCCCAGACTACGCCCGCTGCGTCGACATCAGCACACGAGGCTCCCTCCGCGCCATGATCCTGCCTGGAGCGATGGCCGTCATCGCCCCCATAGCCATGGGCTTCATCCTCGGCCCGGAACCTCTGGGAGGAATGCTCATAGGGGCAATCGCCTCTGGCTTCCTGCTGGCCGTCACGATGGCCAACTCCGGTGGTGCCTGGGACAACGCAAAGAAGTACATTGAGGCCGGTAATCTCGGCGGCAAAGGCTCCGACACCCACAAAGCTGCCGTCGTCGGCGACACCGTCGGCGACCCCTTCAAGGACACATCCGGCCCGTCCCTGAACATCCTCATCAAGCTCATGTCCATCGTCGCCCTCGTCTTTGCGCCCGTCTTTATATAGGCACACGCTTCATAAGCACCAAACGCGTGAAAGAAGGCCCCGATACGCCATGTCTCGGGGCCTTCTGGTTTCTATCTCGCGCAAAGTTGAGACCATGTGAGGGAATTGTCATTGCGAGGGCGTCCTCGCCCGTGGCAATCTGGGGCGGGGGCCCTAGTAGCTAGTCCTGGATTTCTTCACAAGCCCGGAGATTATGACAACAACTCCCCCTGCCGCACGTTCCTCCCTATGTACGCCCCCCGCTCCCAGCTAGGCCGGTGCGGCGGCAGGTTCGGCGACTTGCCATCCAGCAGTTCTGAGATAGTCATAATCTGAATGCGCGGATGGTGGGTGTTCATCAGGGGATTGTGGTAGAGGCCCGCAGCCAGGGCTGCCGCCTTCATCGGCTCCGTTG
>JAQBZZ010000064.1 GCA_027622595.1 Chloroflexota bacterium | reverse complement strand
AGGGCTAATCTACCCCTCTGAAGGAGCCTCTACCACCCCCAAATCTCTCGGGTTTATTAGGCCTCAAAAAGTGTCCAAAATCGCTGACGTCTTACAGATACGTTTGAACCATTTTGGCGTTTGAGCTATCCTATTAGTGTGTGGTGTGTGCTCTATGGAAGTCAGCCGGTTTCGGCTGGGAGGTGTTCATTATTATGGCAAAGAAAAATCGAAGCAAGACTCCCCCCAAAACGGACCCTGCATCCGAGGGTCAGGTATACCGGGAATGGCAGGAATCCAGGCGTAGGTTCGACGTTCTCTGCACGAGCTGTCAACAGATAGTGCAACCAGACTCGTCCAATTGTGCCCACTGCGGAATTCGCCTGGTAATCCACTGTCCATTTTGCGATGCGCCGCTGCCACCAACCGGTGCCACATCCTGCCCTGGTTGCAGCAGGCCCATACCGCAGCCTCAAGCGACTTCCTGAACGTCAGATGCAAAAGTCTTGGCGTAGTATATGAGAAACTACGACAAGACTTTAATTAAGGGTTTCATGTCGAGGTTAGCGGTTCCAACCAATTCTGAATCCAGGAGATCACTTATGCAATCAGCAAGAATGTACACGGGCGATGACGGCCAGTCCCACTTTGAGGACGTTGAACTCCCTTTTGACCCGTCCCAGGGGGCACAACGAAATGATGTTCAGGCGGCCCAGGGTATCCAGGTGGTCTACCAGCCACCTGGATATGTCATCGAAATGCACCCGGCACCTCGTCGCCAATACGTCATCACGTTGCAGGGCCAGGCGGAGATCGAAATGGGGGATGGAACAAAGCGAATATTTGGCCCGGGTGACATGCTGCTGTCAGAAGACATAACGGGGCAGGGTCACATCACGCGGATTGTGGGAGACGTACCCCGAATTTCTGCGCAAATCTCCCTCTAGCCTATTGGGTACATTGGTAAATGGGCAAGATATTCGAGGCACCTGCACAGACCGTACTAGAGCAGCCGTGGAGATTCTAATGGGAAGTGCTACGGCGAGATTCCCAACACCCTGTCTCTGAAGAACTGACCCACAGGCGTGAGGGCGGCTCCCACACCGGGGCCATTGAAGAGGGTCAACCCCGCGTATGCGCTGGGGTCGCACTTGGTGATGTCTCTGTACGTTGAGAACAGAAACCACTTCTCGATTTTCTTACCGGCTGCATTTGCATCCAGCCAGTCAAAGACTCCGACAAGATAATCAATTACCATTTGGGTCTTGTACTCCCCTGCGGGCTGAGGATTTGGGTCGCAAGAGATATCGTATTCCTCACTATTTGAGAACAGCATTGCGTCCCAGCCCCAGTGGAGTCCAAGCTCTGTTATCCAGATGGGCTTGTTCTGCTGCCCCACGGCGTCCAGGTACTGCCGCATGTCGTCAACCTGGTCTATAGCCAGTTGATGGTCTACCGTGGGCAGATTCACCCAGTCCAGAGGGTAAACGTCTATCGCCCAGATATCTATCGGAGGCTCTTCCCCAATTTGGGTCAGGTATGCGGCGCGAAACTCAGCCACCCACTCGCTGCCCTTCTGATATCCGGAGCAGCCATTGCAGGTGAACTCCCAGTTGAGGATCGACGGGCTGGTGATCCTGGCCGTGGGGTCGGCGTCTTTGATCGCTGTGTACAGGTCATGAAGCTGGGTCACGATGTCGCTTGCACCATAGCCGTCTCTACGGTTCGGCTCCCCGACTATGTACCATACGGAGCCGGGCGCGAGATCGGCTATTTCCTGAATGCTCTGGGCTGATGGCCCTGGCAGGCTGAGTATTGGGATTATCTTCTCGTGCCCGTTTGGAATCACATCCACGTTGCTGTTCCAGTCCAGGAACCACTTGGTGCCGAGGGTATCCAGAAACCACTGCTGTGCGACGGGGTCGCTGGTGTGGACGATGGCCGCATAGTGTTCGTCTGGCACTGGAATGGGCGTGCTCGTTGGAGTGGATGGCGGAGGTGCGGTTGAAGTTGAAGCAGGAGGTATTGTGAGCGCCGGCAGTGGTGTACTGGTTGGTGTATGCGTTGGCGTTGGGCCGGGTGTGGGTGTGGGAGTGGGTGTTGGTACTTCTGGCGGGACTGGCGTTAGTTCTGCTGTCGGAGATGGGCTGATGGTTGGAGTGGGCGAGGGCGGCAACGTGACTGTTGCAGTTGAGGTGGCTGGTACTGTCGGAACCGTGCGAGTCGGAGTCTGCGATGGGGTTGGAGTGGGTCGTGCCAGGGCCGTGGGTGTGGGAGCTAGGGCCACAGAGGCTGTGGGAGAGGGAAGTGGTGAAGGCGTGGCTATAAACGTAGCTGATGGCATAACGGTAGCCTCTGGTTGGGGCGCGAAGCCATTGTCCCGGTTTAGCGCCCAGAATGAGAACATCGCCGCCGTCGCCAGCACCATACCACTGGCGGCGATAATGCCCAATCCTATCTGCTTGCTTTGCAAACGGCCCATAACCTTAGCGATACGCAGCAATGCGCTCCACATTAAGTGCCACTCCTGGGCCTTTGAGAGGACACGAGAATGAAAGCGCCAACCGCCACGCCCACCAGGCTGACTGCTCCCAGGCCGACCCCAAACCACAGAGCCACGGAAGTTCTTGGCCCTGATTCTTGATTGGGCACCTCGGCTGGTGTGGGCGTGATCGGTTCACCCGTGGGAGCAGGGGTGTCCGAGGGATTGCTATTGGCAGATTTGGGGGTTGGACTGTCAGGCGGAGTCGGGGAACTCAAAGGCACGCTATCCGTAGGTTGTGGTGTTGGAAGGTCAGGCGGAGGAATTGGGACGGTGCTGCCGCCGTCAGCGGTCACTTGATTTAGCCATAGTCCTTCCAGAGACGTTCCTGCCATCAACACGACCGACGCTCCGATGAGGAGCAAGGCCAGAGTATACCTACCCTGGCGGATGCTCCAGCCTCTTCTCTCATATGCAGTATCTAGGTTCCGACGATTCAACTCGAGTCCAACTCCACCGCCGTCACCTTGACGGCATTTTCAAAGCTGCCGGGTTCAGGGCCGGCGGTAAAAAGGCCGGAAGGAGTAATGCTTCCTACACTAGGGTCATCCACGCTCCATCGAAATTGAAGGTTATGGATTCCCAGACCGTTGGAATCATATCCTACGGCAAATAGCCACACCGACCGTCCGGACTCCAGGGTAGTGATGGACCTGGTTACTTTCACACTATCTAGCGACCCCACAATATTGACCGTTGCGTGGGTCTCCAGAACGATCTCCTGCCCATCCTTTTCCTGAGTCATTCGGACTCGGAGAGCGTCTTTGTACCTGCCTGGCTCAGAACTGGCTTTGAAGGCTCCTGAGTCGTTGATTGAGCCAGCGGTAGACTCAATCACCTCCCATTCAACCCTTCCCTGAATGGCATCACCGTTAGAGTCTAGCCCAAAGGAAGTGAACACTATACGTTGTCCGGATGTTAGAGTCACCTCGGCCGGCACCAACTGGACAGAGGAAAGGTCACCTGCGACCCTCGGAGGGACTACAGTTACGGCGATGCTAACCTTGGCATGGACAGGACCATCTGGAGTATTCTGAGTTGCCACGGCTTGAATGGCATCTGGGTACAGTCCCATCTCATTACCAGCGACAAAAATCCCGGGTCGCACCATCTGGCCTGCCGCGGGCTGGGTTACTTCCCAGGTGAATTCAATACCCCTTACAGGTTGTCCGCCCGTGTCCAGGGCTCTAGCTATGAGAGTGACCTGTTGCCCCTGTGTGAGAGTAGCCCGATGGGGAATCATCACCACCTGACTCAACTCACCTGAACGGGCGGATTCGCTGACTGTAACGGAGGCCAGGGCCCGGCTCTGTAATGGCCCTTCCAGTGTATCTTGGCTGACGGTCACTTCGATAGCGTATGGATAGTGCCCTGGGATAGAGGACGCCTTGAAGAAACCAAACTGGTTTATGGTGCCGGCTTCTGGGTCTGCCATGCTCCACTGGAACTGGAGGTTCTGTACGAACCTGCTCCGTTTGTCCCATCCCAAAGCGCCGAGACCCGTGGTCTGCCCCGGCCTCACGGTAATGTTCGATGGATACACGATTACGGAGTCCAGTATGCGTTCCTCGGCCTCAGAGCGTGTGACTATGCTTACCGTGGTGCTGGTGGAGGCGTTCCCTTTCGCCGATGTGGCCGATACCTCCACAACGCCGGAGTATGTTCTGGGAACAGCTCCCCCGGTGATAAGTCCTGATGACGAAATTGTGCCTGCCACGGGATTGTGGACCGCCCATTGGAGTTGAGCGTCTTGCACAGGCTTCCCCTCTGAGTCCAGCGCTACAGCGGTGAAGAGAAACCGCTGTCCGGGGATTAGCGTCACATCCTGTGGCGATATCTGGATGTCGGTCAGTGCGAGGCCGGCAGTAGCAGGCTCCACTATCACGGAGGCGAAGGCTGTTCTTGTGATCCCTTCAGGCAGATCATCCACCAGCAACGGCGCATCTTCTTCCGGGAGTTGGCAGGTTGATCTTGGCTCTAGGTCGATCTCCAATGCGGTATCCGATTCTAGTTCCAGCGTGAACTGCACCTGGTCAACTCCGAGATAGGCGATGCCAGGAGTGGACTGGCGCACACAGTAGCCGATTGGGAGGTGAATATTGACCTCAATAGGTGTCCCTACAGTTCCGGGCTGCTTCTGAAGGAAGAGATTGTAGCTCAGCCGCCCTTGCTCCCCCTGAACAACCCGGCTGGGAAGCGTGTATGAGAAAGCAACGCTCTTGCTTTCGCCGACTTCAAGGTTGAAAAGTCCTGCAAATACGGACTTATCGCTTTCGACGTAGGTCCTGCGGGTGTCCTCTATGTCATTGTATCCGATTCGCCGGTACAGGGCCCCCTGCGGCATGGGAAAAGGAGAGGAGCTGATAAATGTGCTGCCTACCGGTACATATACCCTCAAATAGTCCCAGTAACAGGTGTTCTTATGTTGCTCATATGACAGGCCGCTACGCAGCCCCTGGATAGTACACGTGTCTGGCATTATCTCCGAGCTCCGGTTTGTGTAGAGGAGATCAAGCCTTGCCTGGGATTCCCCGTCAGGGCGCAGTTCCACGGTATAGGTGATACTTTGCGAAATATTTCGGTTTGCCTTGCTGAACCCGACGTTGCTGTCCACCACCATCAGGTAATCGCCGGGCGCATCCTCAACCGCTCCACTCCATCCGTTTCGGCTGGCCACATCCTGAAGGGCCGAATCGTGAAAGAAAAGCATCAAGTGCTTTTCGTTAAGGCTTTTGTTTATCGCAGCGAGTAGCGGTATCAGGTTCCG
>JAQBZZ010000063.1 GCA_027622595.1 Chloroflexota bacterium | reverse complement strand
TCCAACGATAGCGGCTCGTCCAGCACGTCTGGCCCCTGGTCTGTGAGTCTGGGCACCAGCGGCAACTGCTCTGGCGTCAGGTAGTAGACCATCCCCATCTGGTCGTCATCAACGTAGCGCAACTGCTGGCCGTCGAAGAGCGTCAGCACCAGGAACGTGCGCTTGAGTACCCGCACAGACGGCGCGCAGTGCTGCAAACCGCCGCTGAGCATGGGGTTCACCACCAGCAACCGCTCTGAGCCGTCTGACCCTGAGGAAAGCTCCAAACCGAGGAACTTGCCACGACGCCAGAACCGCGTGAATGACCGACCGGCGATATCGTCTGGAAACGCCTCCGGTGTGACGGCCAGTGACCGCATGACGATGGGGCGCAGCACCTCTGCCACCGTTATGGTCTGGCCCGCGAGGTGAGCCTCCAGGTAGTCCCGTATCACATACAGGTCTGGCGCTTCCGGCATGTTTTGTGCTCCTGGCGGTCTAGTGACGCGCCACCAGCGGATGTGGGTAGTGTAATGGGTGGCTGAGGAACCGGAAAGGTTTGAGCGGGCACAAGGCCCTTGGCAACGTCTTGGTCCATCCCAACGGCACAACGTCGATCCGGTGGTTTATGCATGAAGGAGTGGTGAGGTGGAAGGAATGAGGTACTACCCGAAGTCCTGCTCCAACCAGGATTCAAAGACCTTGATGGGCTTGCTCTCGCCGTCGAAGAGGACGGTGTATACCTGTTGGGCGTCAGCGGTGGATTCGCCATGTGGTATCGACATGAAGTTCACACCGACGACCTCCCCAGCCTGGCCCCACATGCCCATCGGGGTATCGGGGTGTTGGTTCTTGATACGGACGTGCATGGCGATCTCATACAGGGGCATGGTATCTCCCAAGGTTGCGAGATGCTGGGGATGATACTCAGGCAGAAGAGGAAAAGCAACGGTGAATTAGCTAGCAGGAGCAAGCAATGACGACGTTCATCCCGAGAGACGGAGAAATCCTAGCGCCGAGATCTCCGGAGTGGACCGCAACGGTAAAGGGAGGGCTGGCCTACCTCTGGAGCGCGATATGGGAACGGGTCCAGGTGGGCGACTGGCGGGATCCTGGCGAGGCCAAAGCCGTTGTTACCGTAGGGGATTAATGGGGTGTATCCAACACGGGTATAGTGGGCAATAAGAGAGGGCTTCTCTTGAAGAGGAGCCCTCTCTTCAATAACCGTCAGGGAGCTTGGGTTCCCGCCGTGCGGGATTACTCCAGGAAGTCGCGGAGCTTGCGGGAACGAGTCGGGTGGCGCAGCTTCCGCAGGGCCTTGGCCTCAATCTGCCGGATGCGCTCTCGTGTCACGCCGAAGTCCCTGCCAACCTCTTCTAGGGTGCGGCTCCTATCGTCAATCAGCCCAAACCGTAGCTCCAACACGCGCCGCTCACGGTCGCTCAGCGTGTTCAGCACGTCCTCCACCTGCTCCTTCAAGAGCTGGTAAGAAGCCGCGTCAATGGGGGCAAGCGCGGCCCTGTCCTCAATGAAGTCACCCAGGTGGGAGTCCTCTTCCTCGCCGATGGGCGTCTCAAGGGACACTGGCTCCTGGGAAATCCGCAGGATCTCACGGACGCGCTCCGGGGTCTGCTCTAAGGACACGGCAAGCTCCTCATTGCTGGGCTCCCGACCAAACTCCTGAATCAGACGGCGTTGCTGCCTGAGCAACTTGTTGATGGTTTCTACCATGTGCACCGGGATGCGGATGGTGCGGGCCTGGTCTGCGATCGCTCGCGTGATGGCCTGTCGGATCCACCATGTGGCGTAGGTGCTGAACTTGTACCCTTTGCGGTAGTCGAACTTCTCCACCGCCCGGATCAGGCCGATGTTGCCCTCTTGGATGAGGTCCAGCAGGGACATGCCCCTGCCGATGTACTTCTTGGCTACGCTGACCACCAGACGAAGGTTGGCCTCTGCCAGGTGTCGTTGGGCACGTGTGCCTTCATGGACAGCGCGGTCAAGGTGGTTACGGATGACCAGCTCAAATGGCAGGAGGTCTTCCAAGACCGTTCCTTCGTTCAACTGTTCAGCAAGCTGCTCAAGGGTGGTGTTCCCGCCCAATACCTCTATCACCTCAGGGGCCAACAGGCGGCTGTTGAGTGACAGGCTGATGATCTCCTGGGCCACGTCCGTCTCCTCAATGCCCATAGCAGGGCTGAGGGTTTGGACGATGTCCATTTTCATCTCATTGTCGATAGCGTCCCGGATCTTGGGGTCCGCCATAACCCCATGGAGGTTTACGGGGGACTCGGCTTCAACGTGTTTGGCCAACTCTTTGGTAACTGGCCATGTTGCTGCCAAACGCCGAAGCAGTTCCACGGTGATCTGGCAGTTGGTGACGGCACGCCCCGAGTCATCACTGAGGTACTTCCGGAGCAGGACTATGTGCTTGTATGCTTCCATTCGGCGTGCCAGGCTGCGTTCGTCCTTGGCGGTCAGCAGGCTTACCCTACCGATCTCTCGCAGGTACATCCGCACCGGGTCGTCGATCATCTCAGCGGACTCGACCTCGACCTCGTCCTCCCACTCAACGTCCTCTTCGAGCCGAGCCTCTTCAAGTTCCTGAGACTGTGGTCCTTCCGCAGTCCAGGCAACTGCGGGGGACTTTCCGCCTCCAGCTTCGTCGGCTAGCTGTGTTCGGTCCCCAACAGGTATGCCGATGTCGATAGGAATGACATTGGCTTCTTCTGCACCCTCTTCTTCTTCACCTTCATCGGCGGTGAGAGAAGCGTCAGACTTCGGCCGTCCGCGGCCCCCTGTTGATGGCTTTTTCGTTGTCATATCAGCCTCCTGCCGGTCTCCCCTTAGTATCCTCGCCGGACTCTTGTGGAAAACAGTTCCTTAAAGCGTTTGTCTTGTTTGTGGAGCTCATCTACCACCAAGGAGTCGTCAATGCCCTCTTCTTGGGCCTGACTTAGCGATGCTCCTAGCTGTGTTCGCAACTCCCGTAGGTGGCGTTCCTCTAAACGGCGAACGCAGTGGGAGAGAGCCTCTGTTCGTTCTTTTTGATCCATGGAGGGGAAGTCGCGGTCAACGAGAGTTTCCAAATGCTCTCGCAGCGGAGCATCCACTAGCTCACGTAGTTCCTCTAGTATAGAACATTCAGCCCATTTTAGATAGACCTCACGATTCTCGCTCTCATGGAAAAACTCTGGTCGGAGGGCTTCTGCAAACTCCTTGAGCGCAGGGTCCCGGAGCAATAGCGCCAGGCTGTAGGCTTCCAGTTGATCCTGCTTGGAGGCCGCTGCTGCAACCTGCACCTGCAGGGGCTTGTCCGGCCCCCGATAACGTTGGGTCTTGGATGCCGCCGCTTGGAGGAGGGACTGCCGCTTCAATTGCAATGCCTCTTCCAAAAGGTGCCTGGTCAAACCAGTTAGGGCTGTTAGGCGTTCCATATATTGGTCTTGCTCGATTGCATCTTCACGATACGTGACCCAGCCACTAAATTTTGTTAAAAACTCCGATTGCCCATCTGTGGTGGTCAGGTCGTACCGGGGGGGTACCAGCCGGAAGAAGAATTCTATTTTCGTCTCTGCTGTGCTGATAACCTCAGGCCATAGTTCTGGCGCTTGGCGGATGAGGTCGTCCGGGTCCTTGCCGATCGGCAGCAGGGCTATCCTGACGTTGTCCACGCCCTTCCATGAGGACTCAAGGCTTCGTAAGGTCGCTTCCTGGCCAGCAGCGTCGGCATCCAATGCCAGGACGTAGCTCTTTGCCAGCCTTGTCAGCTGCTCTACCTGCTGGGTGGTCAGCGCTGTCCCCATGGATGCCACCACGTTGGTGAATCCGTGTTGGTGGGCCATCAGTGCGTCCATGTACCCCTCAACTACTACGGCTTCACCCTTGAGACGGATGCCCTCCGATGCGACGTCCATGCCCCACAGGATGGTTGATTTATCAAAGAGCGGAGACTGGGGGGTGTTGAGGTACTTGGGCTGGCCTCCGTCCAACTCGCGTCCGCCAAACCCCACGGTATGGCCCCTGGCGTCCTTGATGGGGAACATGAGCCTCCCGTGGAACAGGTCTCGGGTGCGACCCTCCTCGCTGCGGTGGAGGAGTCCAGCTTGGAGCATCTGGGCATCGGTGAAGCCCTGGCCAGCCAGGTGGTTCTTCATGTCTTCCCAGCCGGTGGGGCTGAGACCCAGGTTGAACGCAGCGACTGTCTCCTGGGAGACTCCACGTTCCTCCAGGTAGGCTTGTGCATCCGCGCCTTCTTCGGAGTCCAGGAGGTGCCGATGGTAGAACTTGGCGACCTCTTCGTTGGCCCGGAGAAGGGGGTTCATCGCCTCCTGTGCTCGCCGAGACGGCAGTTGCACACCCAAGCGGTCTGCCAGCGTACGCAACGCCTCGCTGAAGCTCTGGTTCTCCGCTTTCATCACGAAGCGGATAGCGTCACCGCCCTCGGCGCAGGCGCCGAAGCATCGCCAACTGCCGCGCTCCGGGAAGACGACGAACGACGGAGTCCGCTCCGAATGGAAGGGACAGCGCGCTTTCAGGTTGCGTCCGGCCTGGGTCAACGATGTGTAGCCGGACACGACCTCTACGATGTCTAACCGAGCTTTGACGTCGTCCAGAAGACTCATTGTGATCTCACTGTAAGAATGTGGGGTAGAGAAGTGGACATCATTTTACGCCTCTGCTGGGAAATTGGTATTGGTGTCCGCAGGCATTTTGCGAAGAAAATCCAACGCGCCCTGAAGGTCTGGAGGCAGGGATGCCGTGACCTGCATCCTTTCGCCTGTGGAGGGGAGCTGGAACTCCAGGGTCTCCGCATGGAGGAACTGCCGCTCCACCAGACTGGTCTTCTTATTACTGTACAGGGCGTCTCCCACCAGTGGATGCCCTATCGAAGTCAGGTGGACGCGAATCTGATGTGTGCGACCGGTTATGGGTCTGGCTTCCACCAGGCTGACCTCCGGGAACACTTCAAGGGTGGCGTAGTTGGTTGTTGATTCACGGCCACCGGGTATCACTGCCATCCGCTTGCGGTTTCGTGGGTCTCTGGCGATGGCTCCCTCAACTACCCCGGTGGCCGGACTGGGGCTTCCCCACACAAGGGCCAAGTAGCGTTTGTGGATCATCCTCTTCTGGAGCTGCGTCGACAGTGAGTGATGGGCAGTATCGTTCTTGGCCACCATCATCAGGCCGGAGGTGTCCTTGTCCAGTCGATGCACGATGCCGGGTCGCTGCACCCCGCCAATGCCTGAGAGGTTTGGTCGGAGGGCCAGCAGGGCGTTGACCAGGGTGTGGGACGGATGGCCCGGCGCGGGGTGAACGGTAAGACCCCAGGGCTTGTCCACTACCATCAGGTCATCGTCCTCGTAGAGGATGCTTATGGGGATGTCCTCCGGTT
>JAQBZZ010000001.1 GCA_027622595.1 Chloroflexota bacterium | reverse complement strand
TGAGGGTCTCGTCGTCCGCGCATGGGGGATGCCTCCAAGAGGTTTACCCCATTATATTTCATAGGACACGATTTCGCGAGTTTTTCAGCACCCTGCTAGTATGAGCCATCCCCTGGCTATGTTGGTCATGAAGAAGCCGATGATGGACATCAGCGATGCGGCCCAGAATATGCGGAACTGGGCATAGGACAAGGCTCGTAGCGGACTTCTGCCGGAAGAGGCCGGAGTATAACCGGGAGATGCCTGAGCGCCGTTGGAACTACCGTTGGAACTAATGGGACGTTCTCGCTTTCGGAGTGGAATGGGGTTGCCTGCATACCTGAACCCATGCAGACGTACACCCAGGTATACGCCTTACTCCCTGAACGTCAACACCATTCAAGACCAGGTATGCCCAGAATTGTTGATCACTGGCTGAAACAGCAGGGCTATATTGAGACTGGTCTTCATACGCTGTAAGATTCGTGCCAGTATGTACTACACACACAAATACGCAGGTCTGGACGACATGGCCGCGATGCTTGGACTGGTGTCCGAATCGTGGCGGCGCGACGGGCCGCACAACCGCTTTCATATCGGCGACGTGTACTGGTTTCTCGGCACACAGCGGGAGGAGACACCCGACCAGCCTTGCTCCGACATACGTCTATGGAGCGCCCAGAATGGCGAGACCATCGGGTTCGCGTGGCTTGAGGATGCTGAAGCAGGCGATGTGCTTGTCCATCCCGACTATCGTCACCTTGGGATTGAGGAGGAGATGCTCGACTGGATCGAGGAACGCCACCGTGCGAGTGGTCAGCAGTCTGAGGGCGAGACCAGTGTGCAAATCGGCGGATACGAGGACTCGCGGTGACAGCAGCTGTTGACGGAGCATGGATATGTCCGTGACGACCGCATCAAGGGTGAGCCTCATTTCTGGAGGCTGCTTGATGACGTAGAGCAAGAGACTCCAGTGGCAGAGATAGAAATACGCAGCGTCGCCGGCGAACATGAGGCCACGCCCCGCACCCTGGTACAGCGTGCGGCATTTGCCACTCTGGACTTTGAGATGCCGGGGTTGCCTGACCAGGCAGACCGTCTCGCGGTGGTCATGCCGGATCAAGCCGAGATAGATCACAGGACCAGGATATACAGGAACGTCATGAAGCTGCCCATTTATCGGCAGGACCTGGATATCGTGGCAGTCACCGACGATGGAGAGTTTGCCGCCTGCTGCACATGCTGGCTCGATTCCGAGAATAATGTGGCCGAGTTTGAGCCCGTTGGGAGCCTCCCGTCATTTCGGCGCAGGGGCATCATGCGGGCCGTGATGAACGAGGGATTGCGCAGACTGAAGGCCATGGGAGTCAAGACTGCAGTCGTGAGGACCAACCCATTCAACCTGCCGTCCATTCGTCTGTATGAGTCGTGCGGCTTTGAGTTGGTGTTCTCTGACCCCGTTTACCGCAAAACCTTTGCCCGCTAGCGATTGCGCATAGCCGCCCGCAGGGCCGTATTCAGGTTCCCCACTCTGCCAACCTCGACTCGCTCAAGCCCCAACCATTGCGACATTGTATTCAACCGTGGGGCAAGCTCCCCAGCAACCAGACCTGAGTCCTGGCCTGCCTCCAAATGGGCACTCTTGACCATCAGGGTAGCTACCCGTCGATCTGCCTTGAGGTCTACTCTGGCGACCAGTTGATCACCCATCAGGAAGGGCATTACGTAGTAGCCGAACTGACGCGCGGCTTCGGGCACATATATCTCGATACGATATCTGAACCCAAACAATCGCTCCACGCGGTCGCGGTTCCAGATCAATGAGTCGAAGGGGGACAGTATTGCCGATGCCTCCAGTTTGTCGGTTACCGTCGTCCCAGAATGCATGGAGGAATGTACGTAGGCTGGTTCGTTCCATCCTTCGACCAAGACCCTAGCAAGCAGGCCATCCTCTTCGAGTTCCCTCAATGGCTCCCTGGCCGCCTGTGGTCTAATCCGATAGTAATCGGCAATGTCCCTGGCAGTCCCAATGCCCAAAGCTTTGGCAGAGACCTGTAGCAGTTCACGTATGGCGTCTTTGGCCGGGATGGCGGGGGCATTCAGGTGCTCGGAAGGTATAACCCGTTCTGCCAGATCATACACACGGGCAAAGTTCCTGCGGTCTGCCGTTGCCAACCGACCCGTGGCAAACAGCCATTCAAGTGCGATCTTCCCATTGTTATATCCCCACCAGGGCCCGGTTCTCTGACCAGGGTCACTCAGTTCGGACACAATCAGTGGACCGCGCTCCTGGATTTCTTTGAAGACTGACTCGATATACTGGGGAGCCGAGTTCAGAAAGTCGGCAACGCTGCTGTGGGGCTTGGCGTCCTCCATTCGATGCCTAAACAGAGGGTAGAGGGATGTGGGAATCAGAGACGCCTCGTGACCCCAGTACTCAAAGAGTGACCGCTGCCGGTGGGCAAGGTCGTCCAGCGAACCCATCGGATATGGTCCAAGCCTCGAAAACAGGGGCATATAGTGGGAACGAACGACGACGTTGACCGAGTCAATCTGGATCGCGCCCAATCGGGTTGCGGTTTCACCGAGGGGGACCGACCCCGGCTGTCCGGTCGGCGATCGGTTCCCAAAGCCCTGCGCAGCCAGGACCATCTGGCGTGCTTCGCTTAATGATATCTCTGCACTTGTCATGCGACGGCTGGATGTTTCTATGAAGTGTAGGTTCGTCAGATCGTACTTTGGTGCCCTCAAGGGGATTCGAACCCCTGATCTCCACCTTGAAAGGGCGGAGCGGTTGGTGTTGTCGTGTTCTGTCAGATACGATTCTGTATCATGCTGTCGAGTGAGGGTACTCGGGTTCGTGCGTGGAGTGTTATCCTGTCCGCCGTCATTGCATTAAGTGCGGTAGCAAAATGGTAGCAGGATCGCACGTCCGACTCACACACGAACAGGGGGGGGTCATCTCGGCTGGTCGAGCAACTAGCAGCCATCTCCGAAATCGAACGGGGTACGCTTGGACTACCCGTCAGGGTCCGCCTCACCTGACAGCCAGTACTCTCTGACCAAGGCGGAATTACTCCGGAGGTTACTCTCATCACTGAGCTCCTCAAACCTCCCCCGAGCCTCTTTTGTCAAGTATCCAGCGACTAAGGCTTCAACTGCGGCGAAAGCTTCCATCGCTCGAAACTCAGCAAGCTCAGCTAGTGACATACTGGAGTGTGCCAGCTCACTGAGGTGTGCAATAACCCCTGATAGAGCATACTCCAGTTGCTCCACCTGCTCGCCAGCAGCTGAGCCCTGCTCAGTAATACTCAGCGCACTCTGAGTTGCTGAGCGCTCCAGTTGGTGAACAAACCTATAGTGACCACTCAACCCCTGAGTGCTCTTCGCTTCTTTACCACAAAACTCACGTGCGACCATACTCAAAGTATACATTCAGTGGGTTTCAGTGGGAAGTGCTTTGCTAGAGTAGCTCCAGCATACCCGAGTAACTCGGCAGTGAGACCTAAGTCATGAGCTTTCCGAATCTGATGTTATGGAAAAAGGCTGTGCCCTCAGTACAGAATAGGGTTATCAGAACTCTCACTGTACAAAAGGAGGAACACAGCCATGGAGTATTATGGCCTGGATATCCACAAACTGTCCATCACTTACACTTGTATGAACGAGCAAGGAAAGATACTTCGGCGTGGTCGCGTCGATACCACGCCCGAGGCTATAAGGGGGATCGTGGCTCCCTCTGGCGATGAGGCCTGGGTAGCTCTGGAGGCCACTAGAGGGTGGAGCTACGTCTACGACGCTCTGGAGGGCCTTTCGGCGGGCCTGGAGTGGGATACATCCGCGAGCGCACCATGGCGGGCAAGGTTGAAACCGCAAAGCAGCGAATGGTAATGCCTGTGGGGGCTGGCAAGGGCCTCTTCGGGTACGACTACCATCGCCACGTCAAGGCTGACAAGATGGAGGGAGTAGAGGAGCAGTTACAGTACAGGTCTATAAACGAGTACGAAGCTAGCATAGTGCACCGTATGTACGGGATGGCCTCGGCGATCTAGTCGTGCCCTTTACAGTTATCTTCTCAGCGGAATGCTCTCATGTAGCAACTGCGGCTCCACGATGGGGGGCGGCTGGTGGAAGTACTATCTCTGCCGCGGCACTGGGGCAACGCCTGCCCGAGAGCGCGTATGTGAGGCAAGCGGAATCGCGCTGAGAGCATAGACGATAGGGTGTGGGCCGCCGTCTCCAAGGCCGTGAGCGACCCCGATTTCATGATGGACAGAATCAAGGCCCTTACCTCTGAGGCCGCCCAGGAGCCGGAGGGAGAAACCGATAAAGCTGCCATCAAGGCGTCGATAGCCGTCCGCTCTATACGTCAGGACTCCAACATGTCCATGTATGCTTCGTCTATTCCCATAGGCTCAAAGAAAAGAGTGTAGCTCTTCAGGATGGTCATGAACCGCTGAGATGCCTCGTGGTAACGGGCAAAGAGCTGCCCCTAAGGTAGACGGCGTTGGGACACAGGCGCTGTGCACGAGATATGGGCATACCGGAGCGAAGTCCGTAGGCCCGGGCTTCACCCGGGCTTCATAGGAAGCGCAGGCCACCACCCACCACCACAGGCTTGCCTTCAAGCGTCGGGTCGAGGGTGCGCTCCACCGCCACAAAGAAAGCGTCCAGGTCTACATGAAATATCCGTTTGGCGAATATCGAACCCTTGTTCTATCACCGGCTGCTCCAGAGAGCGTGTCAATCAGAAGATGTCCGTCGCATTCGCACTCGAGTGTTGAACCCGACTTATGGGGGGCAACGTAGATAGAAGCACAGTCTGCTGAAACAGCTACAGCTTTAGCCAATTGTGGTGAGGAAGAACAGACCCACGCTGGAAGTATTGCTACTCCTTGATGCTACTGAGCCATGCCTCTCAGAAGGCGCAGTAGGTTGGCTGATTCCAGGGCGGCTAGGGCGGAGTCGTAACCCCTGTTTCCAAACTTGCCACCCGCTCTCTCAAGGGCTTGTTCTTCGGTGTAGGTTGTGAGGATTCCGAAGGCCAACGGGACTCCCGTTTCCATCGATGCGGCTGCAACACCCCTGGCCGCTTCTCTGGCCACATAATCGAAGTGGGCAGTCTCGCCCCGAATGACAGCCCCCAGGCAGACTATGGCATCCCACTTCCCGGTCCTGGCCATCTCAAGGGCCACAAGGGGCACTTCAAATGAGCCGGACACCCAGGAAACTGTGAGGTCTTTCTCATCAAGCCCGTGGGAGATGAGCGCGTCACAGGCCCCCTCTACCAGCTTGGACGTAACGAAGCGGTTGTACTTTGCGACGACCACGGCTATCTTGAGACCGTGGCCGTTCAGATCGCCCGTGAGATGGAGTCCCGGGCTGCCTTCGCCTACTTCCTCAAAGGAAGGTCCCTTCAACCCTTGACCTCTTCCGCTTCCAACAGATGGCCAAGTTTCAGGTGCTTGGTCTCCATGTACCTCTCGTTTTCTGGGTTGGGCGCCACTATGATAGGCACTCGCTCCACCAGCTTGAGGCCATAGGATTCAAGCCCTATGACCTTCTTGGGGTTATTGGTGAGGAGGCGCATGTTCCTGACTCCCAGATCGGCCAGGATCTGAGCCCCGATGCCATAGTGACGCAGGTCAGGTGCGAAGCCCAGCTTGGCATTGGCCTCCACGGTATCCAGACCCGTATCCTGGAGGGCATACGCCTTTATCTTGTTGTGCAGTCCAATGCCCCGCCCTTCCTGGCGCATGTAGAGGAAAACGCCTCTGCCCTCTTCGGCGATGAGTTTCAGGGCCAGGTCTATCTGAGGGCCGCAGTCACAGCGCCGGCTGCCGAATACATCTCCCGTGAGGCACTCACTGTGGACTCTGACCAGTATGGGGTCCTCAGTCTCCACGTCACCCATGACCAGCGCCAGGTGCTCTGCGGTATCCACGTCACTCTTGAACGCCACCGCCGTAAACCCTCCGTAGCTGGTGGGGAGTCTGGCATCTGCCACGCGCTGTACCATGACCTCATGGAGACGACGATGGGCGATGATCTGGGCCACGCTGATGATCTTGATACCATGTAGTTTAGAAAATACCTCCAACTGGGGCATACGGGACATGGTGCCGTCTTCATTCATGATCTCGCAGAGGACGGCCGCAGGATTCAAGCCAGCCAGCTTCGCCAGGTCAACCGAGCCTTCCGTCTGGCCCGCCCTGACAAGGACGCCACCCTCCTGATACCGCAGAGGGAAGATGTGGCCGGGCCGGGCCAGGTCCTCTGGCTCGGTGGCCGGGTCAAGCACGGCCTTGATAGTGGCGGCCCTGTCGAACGCTGAGATGCCGGTGGTGGCACCACGCGTCACATCTATCGAGACGGTGAAACCGGTGCTGTGGCGGGCGGTGTTATCCTGCACCATCATAGGCAGCTTGAGCTGCTCCAAGCGTTCGCCGGTAACCGGCATGCATATCAGGCCACGGCCATGTGTGGCCATGAAATTGATGGCCTCCGGCGTGACCTTCTCCGCGGCGATGATCAGATCACCCTCGTTCTCCCGGTCTTCGTCGTCTACCAGAATGACAAGTTTACCATCCTGGTAGTCCTTAATCGCTTCTTCTATGGTGGCTAGAGCCATAATCGCCCTCCAATGGCGCGAGAGATAATTGGATCGTCAGGTGGAATGCCCCTGGAGTTGTCCCGGCTGCTCACGGGATGACAGGAACTTCTCCACGTATTTAGCCAGGATGTCCACTTCCATGTTAACCACGTCACCAGGCTCACGCTGGCCCAGGTTGGTATGTTCTAAAGTATATGTTACCACAGAAACAACGAAGGTAGAGTCATCCCACTCCACCACGGTGAGGCTGATGCCGTCCACAGCTATGAACCCCTTCTCAACCACATACTTCATTACCTGAGGAGGTGCCTGGAACCTCATCAAGCGGGCGTCGCCATCCTGTACTATCGAGGCGAGAGTTCCTGTAGCATCCACGTGTCCCTGCATCAGATGGCCCCCCAGGGGGGTGCTGAGCGTGAGGGCTTTCTCCAGGTTCACAGGGCTACCCGGCTTCAGGGAGCCAAGGTTGGTGCGCTTGAGGGTCTCCGGCATCGTATCCACGGAGAAGTACCCCTCACTGAAGTCCTTCACGGTGAGACATACCCCGTTGACGGCGAGGCTGTCACCTTCCCGGAGCGCCTCCATCGAAGTCACAGCCTCGACACTGATGGAGGAATCGTCGATGTCTTTCAGCTTGCCCAACTCCTGTATTATGCCGGTAAACACTCGCCCTTACCTCACGTACCCGGTCATCATGACATCCTCTCCGATTACGTCCACCCGTGTCCGCTTCAGACGCACGGAGTCGGCCATGACGGTGGCACCTGCCCCTGCCACGGGCGATGGGGAGTCTCTGCCTCCCAGAATAACCGGTGATATGAAAGCCACCACCTTGTCCACCAGACCAAGGTCAAAGAAGGAGCCAAGCAGCGTGCCTCCGCCCTCTACGAGTAGACTGGTTATTTCCCGCTCTCCCAGCGCCTTTAAGAGGGCACCCAGGTCGACTGACCCATCCTTAGCCGGCAGGGACAGTACCTCGGCTCCAGAAGCACTCAGTGCCTCTGTTCTATCTGCAGTTGCATCTGCCGTCACCACCAGTAGTGGGGCTGGCTCCTTGAAGAGCTGCGAACTCAGAGGCAGGCGGGCAGAGCTGTCCACCACGATACGCAGGGGCTGTTTTTCTCTGGGATTGCCCGCCCCATCACGGGCGGTCAACCTCGGGTCATCGCTGAGGACGGTGCCGATCCCGACGATTACCGCATCGGCCTGCCGCCGCAGCTCCCCTGCATAGCACCGGGAGTCCTCCGAACTGATCCACCTGGAGTCACCCGATGAGGCGGCTATCTTCCCGTCAAGGCTCATGGCAAATTTAGCCACCACAAAAGGGATGCCCAGGGTCACGAATTTGATGTACGCCTCTGCCACCTCCCCGGCCTCTTCGCCATGCTCGTCCAGGTGGATGTCGAGTCCTGCACGCTCTAGCTCAGCCATGCCCTTGCCGTTCACCAGGGGATTCGGATCGATGATTGCTATATGGACCTGTGCGATGCCCGCCTGGATTATGTCTCTGGTGCACGGAGGTGTCTTTCCAAAATGGCAGCAGGGTTCCAATGTAGTGTAGAGGGTTGCGCCCCTCGCCAATTCCCCCGCCTGGCTCAGGGCAATGACCTCTGCGTGGGCCTGACCCGCTGGGGACGTATGTCCCTCGCCCACTATCTTGCCGTCCTTCACAACCACCGCTCCAACGGGCGGGTTAGGACTGGAAAGGCCCAAAGCCTCCCGGGACAACTCCAGAGCGCGTTTCATGTAGCCCATGGGTGTTATCAGTTCTTCGTGAAGTCCTGGTGGATCCTGCTGGCGGTGGGCTGCGTCTGTCCCTGGTATTTGCTGCCGAGTGCAGGGGAGCCGTACGGGTTCTCAGCTGGCGTGGTCAAACGTAGAAAAGAGATCTGTCCGATCTTCATTCCAAAGTAGAGGGTAATGGGCAGATTAGCGACGTTGCTCAACTCCAGCGTCAGGTGTCCGCTCCAACCCGGGTCGACATAGCCCGCGGTGGAGTGGATGAGGAGGCCCAGCCTACCCAGGGAGCTTTTTCCCTCCAATCGAGCCACAATGTCCACCGGGAGGGTGACCGCTTCCTGAGTGCTGCCAAGGACGAACTCTCCCGGGTGCAGGATGAAGGGGACGTCATCGGGTATGTCCTCGATCTCTGTCAGGTCAGGCATCTCTTTGCGGACATCTATAAAAGGCTGACGGGTATTGCGGAATACCAGTAACCTGCGGTCCAGATGAAGGTCCACACTGGCCGGCTGTATGCATGAGAGGTCCAGAGGTTCGATGACGATTCTGCCCTTGTCCAACTCCTCTTTGATGGTGCGGTCGCTAAGGACCATGTAATCCTCCCCCAAAACGGCCAAAACGGATTTACACACGCGATTCTCTGAGAATTCTAGCAGTCTCTCCCTGGTAGCGCAATTCAAATCGTGTGGCTTGCAGCTAGGTTTCTCATCAACCAGAAGCACGATTAGAGAATTTCAGCCATTTGATTTATACTTCCCAGTATCAATCAACATCCAGATGCACTGCCGCTGCGTATATTAGATTAACACGGCAGTACTCCTGTGCAAGGGGACGCCCGTGGACTACAACCTCTTGGAGGATGGCGAACTGACCACCTTGGTCTCTACCGGGGATCAACAAGCCCTCGCGGCTTTGTATGACCGGTATTCCTCCAAGGTGTTCTCCCTGGCCATGACTCTTCTCGGAGACCGCCACGACGCAGAAGAGGTGACCCAGGACGTAATCCTATCCGTGTGGCGTAACAGCGGGACATTTGACCCCCTGAAAGCCCGATTTTCGACCTGGATAACTCACATCGCCCACAACCGCGCTGTGGACGAACTCAGGAAGCGACGCAAGAGGTCAAAGGAAACCCCTCTGGAACTGGAAAACGAGTCGGTGCTGGAACAGCTTGAGTCCCAGGCTGGAAACGGGTGTGGAGTTTCACAGGATACAGAACGCCCTGAATGGCCTGTCCGCAGAGTACCAGAGGGTGATCTTCTTGAGCTATTTCCAGGGTTACACCCATAAGGAAATCTCCGAGATATTGAACAAACCCCTGGGCACGGTGAAGACGCACATGAGATCGGCTTTGAAGAAATTGCGAGAAGGTGTTGGCGCTTCCGCTGGAGAGACGTTATGAACTGTCTAGAAGTGGAAGAGCTGGTACCCGCATACCTTCTTGGAGCCCTCGATGAGAGGGAGCAGGCCCTGGTGGAGGCCCACATCCGGGAGTGCCCCACCTGCCTCGCCCTGTTCCATGAGCAGAGTCCGTCCACCGCATTTCTATCGACAGTTGGCGATTCGTTGCAGGCCCCGCCTGCACTCAAACAGCGCGTGCTGGAAATGGTTGGTACCAGTGCCAGTCCCAACATGCGACGAGGTGCGGCAAATGGAATATTTAGATTCCGTTTCATCAGGAACAGCTTGAGGCAACCCCTGGCTGCCACAGCAATGGCCCTCATGACCATATCCCTGCTTGGCTTGAGCGTTGGCTCTCTGCTGTTGTGGTTGGATGTAAGGGACCTGAAGAACCAAGACTCCCGGATTTCGGCGACTCTACAGGAGCAGCTTGACCAGATGCAGGATGAAAACCAGAGACTATCCCAACTGCTCTTCGATCAACTGGACCTGGCCTACGTCGCATCCATGCCGGGGGTCTCCACCATCATGCTGGAGGGAGCAGAGGCCGCTCCAAAATCCAGGGGCATGCTCATGATCAGTCCCCACGCCACCGGGGCCATCCTGGAAGCGCTGAATCTTCAACCGCTGCCGAAGGATAAGGCATACCAGCTATGGCTCATCGCAGATGGTATCAGGGCGAGTGGCGGCATCTTCACAGTGAACGAAACGGGCTATGGCCAGTTGATGGTACAGGACATCGGTCACATTACGGATTTCCAGACTATGGGTGTATCCATAGAGCCAGCCCAGGGAAGCCCGTGGCCCACCGGAGTCAAGGTTATGGGTGGTGTCATAACAACTGCCGCCTTCCCGTGAACTGGGCCGGGATGTCCTCTATCTCAAATCAGGGGGCATAAAAGTCCGCCCCACAGGAAAGGGTGAACCGGTGCATGCTGGTGTATGAAAGAACCCCTCTTTCTGGAAGGCGAGCGCCTCTCCTGCGGCGAATATGGCAAATACTCAGACCAGCCGCCGCGTTGTTTGTACTCTTCACTCTAGTTGTCACGCTGGCCTGTGATGTAGAATCGCGCACTCCCACTCCCGTTCCCACGCCTACGCCGCTGCCCGATGCTCGGCCTATCTTGGAGCGTTCAGGAGAGGCGATGGCGCTCCTTGACAGCTTCCAATTCGAGTTGAGCCACAGAAACGGCGGAACGCCAATAGCCAATGGGCTGGTGGTGAAGGAGGTGGTTGGCAGCGTTGTGAAGCCGGACAGGCTGAGACTGTCATGGGAGGGCACTTTTAGTGGGTTCTTCGTCCGTGCGGACGTGGTCACAGTGGCGGGAGAGACCTACATGACCGACCCCATCAGCGGACGCTGGGGGCCGCTGTCCGGGGATGTGAACCCCCTTGGATTCTTCGACCCGGCCGTTGGCATCGCCTCCATAATGAGCGACATTACGGAGGTATCGCTGCTGGGACTGGAAACCGCGGACGGCGTCCGCACCTACCACGTTAGTGGTAGGCTGCCATCCTTTTCCCTGTCCCCGCTCCTTGGCACCGTGGCCCCGGACCTGATGGTGGATACCGAGGCGTGGATAGGCGTGGAGGACATGTACCTGTACCAGGTAGTTTTCAAAGGCATCATCACCCCTGACGACGCCGATGACATCAGACGCACAATCAAGCTGTCAAACTTCAACCAGCCAGTGACAATAGCGGCGCCGAAGGTGGAGTGAGGGGGCGTTATTACATACCTTCACCCTGGTATTTAGCTTATTCTCGCAGTAAAGCCGTAAACTGGTCTCTTGTCAAGCCAGCATCCCTAATCAAAGTCCTCAATAACCCCCGGCCCAGCTCTTGATGCCTGGGCACTGAGAGCCTCCCCTTTGATGGGTGAAGCAAAATCATATGGCTTCCTTCAGTATAGTCCCAAATGTACCCTGCTTTTAGCATTGCCCTAACAAAATCGTCTCCTGAGATTACAGGAAGGCGAGCCACTAGACTGCAACCTCTATCTCTTGTACCTCTGTGATTGCAGGTATTGGCTCTCCATGCGTGAGCATGCTGGCAATATAGCCGCGTATTGCCTCTCTGATATTTGAGACGGCTTCATCGCTGGTTCTACCCTGAGAGTGACATCCCGGCAAGGCAGGACAACTGGCTATTACAAAGCCGTCTCCGTCTCGTTCAAGAGTGATTACGAATTTCAGAGAAT
Organism: Chloroflexota bacterium; assembly: GCA_027622595.1. Taxonomy (GTDB): domain Bacteria; phylum Chloroflexota; class Dehalococcoidia; order Lucifugimonadales; family UBA2985; genus JASLXI01. Next base: position 95,288 of record JAQBZZ010000001.1, on the reverse strand, counting down.
CTTGGGCACCGGCATCGCCTGCCGGATGATGCGGGAGTTGGCCAGCATCCCCGTCTTCACCGAAACTGTGAATTTCAAATCCCAATTTTTCAAGGATGTGGTAAGCATATCCTGCTGTGAAGTGCATGTGAGGACGCGTCAGCGCCGAGCGAACCAGTTGTTTGATAGGATACCGCCGGCCGTTGATTACTACAAAGTATTTATAACGCGCGTCGGGGGAAGTAGGAACAATGCCCGTGGCGGCTTTTAGAACCTGATCCCTATCTAGCTCATAATCCTGTCCACCAATTGTAAACCTCATGTCTTATCCTCCTATTATTACTCCTACTACTATCATCGTACGCCGGAAAACAGTCTGGTGTCAACAGATCGCTCAGCAAAGAAAGAACAAGTGGAACAGGGACTCCTCTTGCCTTTGACAACTTGTGCAAAGAGTGGGGTAGCAAGGTACTAGCCTCCAGGCTTTGCTCCGCGCCCAGTTCTCACCACAGCTTGTAGAAATGGTTCAGAGGCCCGTGGCCTCCGCCTATTGGGAAGGCTTTGCGGATGGCCTGGGTGACGTACTCCTTGGCCCGCGCCACAGCGTCCTCCACAGACATGCCCTGTGCCAGCCCCGCGGCGATGGCGGAGGCGAATGTGCAGCCCGTGCCGTGGGTGCTTGTGGTGTCTATCCTGGGCGCGGTGAACTCTCGAAGCTCCCTGCCGTCATAGAAGACGTCCACCGCATCGCCCTGAAGGTGTCCGCCCTTCACCACCGCGTTCTTAGCACCCATCGCAACAATATCTCTGGCCGCCTGCCTTGCATCCTCCAGGAATTCCACGCCGCGACCCAGAAGCACAGCCGCCTCTGGAAGGTTTGGAGTTACCACCGTGGCAAGGGGAATCAGGAGGTTCCTCAGTGCCTCCACGGCCTCTTCCTGAAGGAGACGGTCTCCCCCCTTTGCCACCATCACAGGATCGACCACCAGGTTGGAGAAGCTGTACTCTCTAGCCTTATCGGCCACCACTTGGATGATGCCGGAGTTGGCCAGCATCCCCGTCTTCACCGCGTCGGCGCCAATGTCTGAGAGGACAGCATCGATCTGGGCGGCCACCAGGTCAGGGGGCAGTTCCAGCACCGCGGTAACTCCCAGCGTGTTCTGTGCAGTGATGGCCGTCAGCGCCGACGTCCCGTATACACCCAGCGCGGCGAAGGTCTTCAGGTCAGCCTGGACGCCCGCGCCACCACCCGAATCGGAGCCGGCGATTGTCATTGCCCTCTTTACACTCGACATGGCACTCCTCACTCCGCCATGGTCCTGGAGATGAAGGCCTCGCTGGCGTCGACCTCTTCCTTCAGAAGCCCCTGCTCCTTCATCCACCCGGCCAGGCTCTCCCAACGCTCCCCGGTCTGCCAGCCAAAGACCTGGCCGTCCGCCTCCCACATGGGAGCCAGCAGGTCGATGCCACGGGTCTCAAGGGCCCTGTCCGTCTCCGGGTTGGCGTCTACCAGGATATCCACTGCTGCCTGAGGATCGGCGATTGCATCGGCAAAGCCTTTCGCAGTGGCCCGCAGAAACCGTTCCACGACCTCTGGCTTATTGGCTATGGTATCTTCGCTCGCCACCAGCACCAGTTCGTAGAAGTCGGGGACGCCCCACTCCTCCATGCGCAGGACGTTCAGAGCGAAGCCCTGAAGCTCCATCACGATGGACTCATGTGTCCAGTAGGCTCCAACGATGGCGTCCACCTTCTTCCCTATGAGCGCTGGAACAAGGTCGAAGCCAACATTCACCAGTGTCACATCGTCGAGGCTGATGCCGTCGTACTCAAGCATGGCGGAGAACAGGGCCTCCTCGAAGGGGATGCCGGTGATACCAACCTTCTTCCCCGCGAGGCCGCCTGGGCGTGTGATGCCGGACTCCTTCAGCGTCATGACGGAGTTGAGGGGGTGCTGCACCAAGGCGGCAATGGAAATCACGGGGACACCCTCACCCCGGGCCAGAAGTACCTCGGCCTGGTAACTGATGCCGAAATCGTCCCGTCCGGCCCCCACGGTCTTGAGGACATCCTCCGGGTTGGCGGGAACGAATATCTCCACCTCCAGCCCCTCATCGCGGTAGTACCCCTTTTCCTGGGCCACGTAGAAGCCGGCGTGGTTGGAGTTTGGGAACCAGTCCAGTGCCAGGCTCACCTTCGTCACGACGGGTGTTCCGGTAGGGGCAGTAATGGGTTCCTCCGCTGCACAGGCCGACAGGAACACGCCAACAAGAAGCGTCAGGGTCATAAATACTATTCGTCTTTTCGAAAAAATGCTCATCTATTATTTTCCTCCGAATTTAGCGGCCTAGGTCAAAGATTCTCTGCATAATGCAGGCTTACATTGTCATGCTTAACCCTTCGGCTTTGCTCAGGATAAACTCCGTGAAGCATCTGGCGGGTAGGTGGCCCCACCACCAGATTCCTCGCCCTTCTTTGGGAAGGACTCGGAATGACATTTATAGCGTTTTTCCGATTCACCACATTAGCGGCCCTTGATAGCTTTGTCCTGTTTCTCTCGACGATACCAGGGTATGGCGTAACGCTCCGCCAGGACAGCCAGTGCGAAAAGGGTTATGCCCATAGCGGACAGGATGAATATAGAGGCAAATACCCGGTCGGTGAGGAACTGAGGGGCGGAGCGTGTCATCAGATATCCAAGGCCGGCACTGGCTCCAACCCATTCGCCGATGACGGCCCCTATGACGCTCAATGCAACGCCTACCCTGATCCCTGAAAAAAGGAACGGGACCGAGGACGGCACTTGAACCTTTGTGAAAAGCTGCCACCTCCTGGCCCCCAGGGTGCGCATCATGTTGAGCATGTCAGGGTCGGCCGACTTGAGGCCGTCCACGGTATTGACCACTATTGGGAAAAATGAGATCAACGTCACGACGATTATCTTGGGCCAGATGCCATAGCCAATCCATATCAGGAGCAGCGGCGCTATGGCTATGATTGGAACCGTCTGTGAGGCGATGACGAAGGGGTAGGCGGCACGCTCGACAATCCTGGAATATGCGATGGCGGCGGCCAGGGCTATCCCGACCACTAGGGCCAGTGCAAACCCCAAAAACACCTCTTCCAGCGTAACCCAGGTGTGTCTCAGCAGGAGGCTTCTACTCTCCCATAGCTCCATTCCAATGGAGGAGGGCGGCGGCAGGAGCCAACGCGCGACGTGAAACAGGCGCACGGCACCCTCCCAGGCTCCCAGTGCCACCAGAATCAGCGCCAGTGGAGGTGCCCACTGAAGCACCATCGAGGCATAGTTCTTTGAGAGAACGCCTGACGTAACCCTCTGCGACGGCTCCTCAGCTTCCATGTAGACCGTGTTTGGCCCTTCTCTCATGGCTGACCCTCCGCCACGGTGGGGATGCCATTCCCATCATCCACAACCCAATTCCGCGTATTGCCATCCCGCAGGGCTGCTATTATCCCGGCCTTCATCTTCACAAAAGACTCTTCCGTCACCATCTCATACCGTCTGGGACGTGGCAGGTCGACCGATAGTTCCATCTTCACCCTGCCTGGCCTGGCGGTGAGCACGTACACCCTATCGGATAAAAGCACCGCTTCCTCCACGTCATGGGTCACAAGGATCACGGTCTTTCCCCAGGACTCCCATAGCTGAAGGAGCCACTCCTGCATATTGGCCCTTGTCATAGCGTCCAGTGCCCCGAAAGGCTCATCCAGGAGGATGACTTGGTGGTCTGCCAGCACCGTTCGCAGAAATGCGACCCTCTGTCTCATCCCCCCGGAGAGCAGGGCGGGATAATTTTTCTCGAAGCCCTTGAGGCCAAAGGAGTCCATCAGTTCCAGGGCACGGCTTCTGCTCTGTGATTTGGGTTTTCCCTGAAGCTCAAGGCCCAGGATTGCGTTGTCCAGCACGGTGCGCCACGGAAGAAGGAGGTCCTTCTGGTGCATGTACCCGATGGCCCCCAGTCGTCGAGCAGACGGCCGTCCGTCGGTGCGGACTTCGCCCCTTGTCGGCTCGTCCAGCCCGGCGATGATGTTGAGTATGGTGCTCTTGCCGCAGCCGCTCGGCCCGATGATGCTCACGAACTCCCCCTCATGGACGCTCAGGTCCACGTCACGCAGCACAGGGAGAGCGTTTCTGTCGACGACGAAGTCCTTACCTATGCCGTCCAACTCTATCTTGGGCTTGGCCAACTCTATCCTGGGACCTTCGCCTGGTGTGTGCTCCGCATTAGAGGTCATCCCGACGGTCACCGGCCACAAAGCAAATGGCCGCCAGGCAGTAGCCGACGACCATTCATTGCTTATCTTGGATATGGCTCTCTCCCTCCGCCGGCATTACCCAGGTCAGGTGCTCAGGGTCGCCCCGATACGTCGGAGCCTCTCAGCCTGGCTCACCAAGCTCCCCTTTGGCCCTACTCTGCTATGTGTTTCTTTGCATAGAGTGTAATGTTGCTATTTAGGCTAGTCAATGTGGTGGTGGTTCTCTACGAGTGGTCGGCTTGTTTGTCGGACAGGGAGGTTCAGTCCCTGACGCAAAACGAGCGACCGGAAGGTCTAACCGGAGTTTCTCGCGTCAACTCTGAGCGCCGCTGTAAGCGGGCTCCCCTGCCATCTCGGCAGATGATAACGTGTGTTCTGTCGGTTGCAACAGGAGCGGCGATATCAGAGAATGTGATGCAGAAGGTCTCCAAGCGATTGGAATCTCTGGATGGGCTCTAGGTCAGAGTCTTCGTTCACTTTGAAGTCCCCGTCGGTGCTCAGTTCGAATGAGCGATCATGAATGCCATGCCGGACTTCGCCCATGGTAAGGACGTATCCAGAAGTCTCACTCCTCAGGAGCAGTACGGCGAACCATGTCGCGTCCGTTTTCTGAAGGCGGCATACCACGTTTCGCGTCAGTCCCCAGAAGCCTGGTCGCCCTTGTGTATTGAACTCCTTGACGTATAAAAGGGTCGGCTTCGGAGATGGCGAGAGTTCAACTACATTGCGCTGGCGGCCGCCGGAAGACCATGGCCGAACTGACAACCCATGATATTCTAATGCGTTCCCTAACTGAGTACGAAACCTGGCGACTGCGTTCATAGTGTGTACCTGTTGCCAACAGTGTCTCTGTCCACGCTATCTCTACTTATTAGACTATGCGGGGATTCCCGGCGTCAAGTCAGGACGGCGGCGTGACCGGGTTTCGTGGCCTGGCGAGCTGTTGCAACAAGTCCTCCGCGTAGCGGGACAGATGCGAACAGAAATGCTATATTTAGCTTAGTTATGGGCTATGAGCACATGTTTAATAGATATCCATCGGTATTTGTGATAATTCTGGCCGCTTTGCTGGGATTGCTTGGTGGCTGTTCTACAGACACTCAGGAGCGGATCCCGCAATCTGCAACAGCCGACTTGCCACCAACTCGCGAGTTGGTAGTACAGCCGCCTAAGTTGCATCAACTGTACGTCGAGAAGGTACTTAGTATTGTTGGCCTCCCTCCTGAAACGCATGAACCTCAGACGCTCAGATTCCAGCTTGCCACAGGGGATCGAGTCGAAGGAGAAGTTTCGACCGACATGAGCAAATACGTCTTGAGCTCTGTGAAAGACCCCTATGGCAACATAATAGCCGCGTCTGCAAGGCACACGACAGGAGAGTGGTTTCGGAAATCTGAGAGGAGTATGCAGCAATATCCTTGGAAGTTTGCTTTTACGGCGGACACAACCGGAGAGGTTAGCCTTGAAGTTCACACTAACGCATCCATGAACAACACACCATCCTCCAACCTTACGGTCTTGGTCTATAGGAAATGAATCAGAAACAAAGGGACACCTGTTTTCGTGATTGGCGAGGGGCTTGCCACAAAAAGCGTCACAATCAAGTTTCTGACATCAATGTGGGGAATGCAAGCTGGATGGCTGTTAGCATAGAAAAGTGGTTGTAGGGAGAGGAGTGGAATGGGTCAACAACATCTACATGTTTAAGTCCGATGTCCTCGATGAGCCCATCCGACTGGCAGCCTGCTTGGTAGGTACGTATAATAACAAGCAAGGTCGTCGAACCATACGAGCGGGGAAAAAGCCTCCCTCACGCCCTTCGACATGCTCAGGGTGAGCGGGAACTCGGGTTGTGCCCTTCTGTACGCTGGTTTACGCGCCCAGGGGTTACTCCACCAATTGTTCAAGGAACTCCATGAATGCAGGCCCGATGCCCTCCCGTTGTAGGGCCAGTTCAACGGAAGCCTTGAGCAGGCCAAGGGGATTGCCAACGTCGTAGCGAACCCCCTGGAGGCGCAGAGCATACATCAGCTGGCTCTGGAGGAGAAGGGCAAGGCCGTCGGTGAGTTGGATTTCGCCTATTGCACCCGGCGTCACCCTGGTCAGAGTGTCGAATATCTCCGGGGTGAGGACGTACCGCCCCACGATGCCAAGGTTGGATGGCGCATCCGCCAGCGCGGGCTTTTCCACGGTGCCGAGGACCCTGAAAATCCCTTCTGAAACAGGCTCCGGCACTATGACCCCGTAACTCTGTATCTCAGGGCCGTGCACTTCCTGTACGGCTATGATGCTGGCTTCGTACCGGTCGAACACTTCCAGAAGCTGGGCAATGGCCCCCTTCTCTGCCATTATGATGTCGTCTGGGAGCATCACAGCGAACGGCTCATCTCCCACAGCCGCAGAGGCGCACAGGATAGCGTGCCCAAGCCCCAGCTGCTCTGGCTGGCGTACGTAGGTCAACTCGACCATCTCCGAAAGATGCTTCACTTGAGAGAGGCGTTCGGTGTCCCCCTTCGCTGCCAGCAGTCCCTCCAGTTCCAGGTGGCGGTCGAAGTAGTCGGCGATGGCCTCCTTGCCGCGAGATGTGACGATGATGACCTGCTCGATGCCTGCGGCGGCGGCCTCCTCGACCACGTACTGGATGGCGGCCCTGTCCATCAGGGGCAATAGCTCCTTGGGTACCGCCTTGGTGATGGGGAGAAAGCGGGTTCCCAGGCCTGCAGCAGGGATAACGGCTTTTCTAACCTTCATTGTCACATCCCCTTAGTAAAAAAGAATAAAAGTGACTGGCTTACACCCTGGAAATCGCTTCTCTCAGGTCAATGTCGCCTGTGTACAGAGCCTTGCCTATGATGGCCCCCTCCACACCCAGGTCGGCCAATTTTTCGAGGTGCTCTATGGAAGATACCCCTCCAGAGGCTATCAGGGCAACGTCACACTCCTTGATAATCTCCTCGTAAGCCTGGAAGTTCGGCTCCGACAGTGTCCCGTCACGGGAGATATCGGTATATAGGAACCGTTTCACTCCCAGTGCCGTCATCTGACGTATGAGACTCAGAGCGGTGATGGAAGATGTCTCCCGCCACCCTCTTGTGGCAACCAGGCCATCCTTTGCATCCACCCCAACTACAACGGCATCCGTCCCGAAACGGCTGCACATCTGCTCGACCAGCGACGGGTTTTCCACCGCGCTGGTACCCAAAACGATGCGCTCCACTCCCATGTCCACGATATTTTCCGCAGAACTCATGTCACGGATTCCTCCGCCAACTTGAAGGGGCACATTTATTGAACTACCCATCCGCCTGAGCACATCCAAGTTGGCCTGGATTCCGGATGCTGCACCATCCAGGTCAACGATGTGTATGCGGGCAGCGCCCATCTCCTGCCACCGAAGGGCCACCGACAGGGGGTCATCGGAGTACACCGTCTCCTTATCGTAGTCTCCCTGATAGAGACGAACACACCTGCCGCCTCGGAGGTCTATGGACGGGATGACCTCCATGCTACCCTCCACCGTTGCCATCTACCATGGATTTCAAAAAGTTTTCGTACAGGCGCAGGCCAAGAGCGCCGCTCTTTTCAGGGTGAAACTGGGTTGCTACTAGATTATTCATGGCGATGACGCTGCAAAATTGAACGCCGTATTCCGTAGTGCCCAGCACAAGGCTCTGGTAGTCAGGAGCGGCGTAATAGCTATGGACAAAGTAGAAGTAGGAGCCGCTTTCGACTCCCTCAAACACCGGGTGCGTACCGTGGAGCGTGACCTGGTTCCATCCCATGTGGGGCCGTTTGACCTCAGGGGGCAACAGGCGTACCTGGCCGCGAGCCACACCCAAACAGGGCGATGGGCCTTCCTCCGAGGAGTCCAACAACAGTTGCAGCCCCAGGCAGACCCCAAAGAAAGGCACACCCTTCTCGATAACGTCTTTTATGGGTTCGACCAGGTCTCTTTGATGAAGCGCCCTCATGGCAGACTCTGAAGCGCCCTGCCCAGGTAGGATTACCGCGCTGGCCTTGAGAATCTCTTCAGGGTCGTCGGTGATCAGGGCGGAGCGGCCCAGCTTCTCCATGGCTTTGGCAACGCTGCGCAGGTTGCCCGCGCCGTAGTCCACAATGGTTATCGTTGCTTCCGTCATTCAGAATACCTTCTCAAGAAATCCACAATCAGTCCCTGGACACGGGGGCCGGAGTCCCCGGAGAGCATGTCCGTGCCGCGTGCGCTTCCATCGACAATCTGTCGTTCCTTGCCAGAGCTACGACCAATAAGCTAGGCAATAAGCTAAGGAGTTTCACTGGTAAGAGATTCAAAAGGAAGGTCTCTGTCCTCATAGCGGGCCATAACGAATATCAGGTCGGCCAGCCGGTTGATGTATTTTAGAACCTGTGGGTTGGCCAGCAGTTCCTGCTCCTTGAGTGCCACCACCTGCCGTTCTGCCCGCCTCAATATGCTGCGGCTCAAGTCCAAAGCGCCGGAAGCCATAGAAGCGCCGGGAATGATGAAGGCCCTTGGCAGGGTTATCTCCTGGTTCAACCCATCTATGAGGTGTTCCAGGTGGTCGACCATCTCCTGGGTAACAACACTGAAGTGCTTCTGTAGTTTCGCGTACTCCTTGGGGTCTGTTGCCAGTTCTGCTCCTACGGTGAAGAGGTCTCGCTGTATGGTCTTGATGGTGCCCTTCAGGCTCTCCGTCTTTACCAGGGAGCGAGCCAGACCGAGGGCGGAGACGGCTTCGTCCACCGTCCCATAGGCCTCGCAGCGAGGGTCGGTCTTGGAGACCCGTCCCCCGTAGAGCAGCCCCGTCTCGCCTTCATCGCCGTACCTGGTATATATCTTCGGCAAGCTAGACCTCCACGTCCGGATTATAGCACATGGTTAGTCACGAGGGCTTTATTTGACAGGTCTATAAAGGCCACTTATATTGGCAGCGAGTTCCCTTCGAGAAGCACGTTTTATGAGAGTACTGGTGCAGTTGACCATCCTGTTCCTGATAATAGCTGCTCTGGGCGGAGGGGTATTCACGCTGGTACGGCAGTCATCGCCGGGTTTCGTAGAGGTCGTGCTGCCCACTTCGACGCCTCAACCCGAGATCAAGGTCTACGTCAACGGGGCCGTGAACAACCCGGGCGTATATCTGGCCTACGCTGACGATAGGCTGGAAGACGTTCTGGTAACGGCAGGAGGCCTCACAGAAGACGCCGACCCGATGCGAGTCAACCTCGCCCTTCGAGTAACGGACGAAGCACACTTCTTCATACCCAGGATTGGCGATGTGATTCCAACTGAACTCCCAGTACCGGGCAAAATCAACATCAACACCGCCTCCGTCGACGAACTAGAAACCCTCCCAGGCATCGGCGAAGTAACGGCAAATACAATCGTGGAATACCGGGAGCAGAACGGCCTGTTCGCCAGGGAAGAAGACCTGCTATTGAAACCTGGAATAGGCCCTAAGACACTGGAAGACCTGCGGGAGTTCATAACGGTTTACTAAGAATGTTCCTCCCGAAGCTTGCCTTAATGTCATTGCGAGGCCCTACCGAGGAGGGCCGTGGCAATCTGGCTGTGGGGTACGCCCCTCCTCCAGATTGCTTCGTCGCTCGACATGTCGGCGTCCTCGCAATGACAATGCATGGGTGTATTTCAGGGGAAGTTCGTTAGCAATGTTGCTCATCGTAATGGCTGGGGCCTGGATTGCTGGGATATACCTGGCAACGCTGGTGGCGTTTTCCTGGCCAAGTGGGCTCTTCTTTCTTGCGGCGTCGGCTCTCCTGGCCCTTCTCCTGCGTGGTAGAGGTCTATCTCTGCTGCCGGCCTTAGCGTTCGCGCTGCTGTCGCTGGGAGCGTTGAGAGCCGCTGTTCCGTCGGAACTCGGGACGCCGGTGCCCATAGACGGGTACAACGGCACGAGGGGAATATCCGTAGAGGGGGTCATATCCGCCGACCCGGAGCGACGTACCTCCGGGTGGCAATTTCCCATATCGGTGGAGCGGGTAAAGGTGAATGGAGACTGGATAGACTCTCGTGGAGACCTGCTGGTCACGTCCAAACCATCCACCTCTCTGATAGCAACCAGGCAGGAGCCTCTCTTTCGCTACGGGGACCGGCTGATTGTCGTGGGAGACCCCGCGGAGCCTCCTGTGTTCCAGGACTTCGACTACCGGGATTACCTTGCAAGGCAGGGTATTTTCTCCACTATGATTTACCCCGGAGTGGAACTGACGGGAGAGGGCGAGGGGAACATGGTGTTGGAAGCAATATACTCGCTGCGATATCGGCTGTCCCGCGGCCTGTCGCAGGCCGTTGCCGAACCCCAAAACTCGCTGGCCCAGGCCCTTCTGTTGGGACGGCGGAGCACCATGCCACCGGAGTTGACCCAGGCATTCAGAGACACGGGCACTTCCCACATACTGGCTATATCCGGCCTGCATGTAGGCGTGCTGCTTGCCTTTTCCCTTGCCATGAGCCGGTGGCTCGTCGGAGCAAGACGACAGCTTTACATCCTCATCCCACTCCTTTCCATCTGGGGCTATGCCGGCCTCGCTGGTATGTCGCCTTCGGTACAGAGGGCTGCCATCATGGGCAGTATCTATCTGGTGGGGCTGTATCTGGGCAGGCAGAACAGCATCATGCCCGCCCTTGCCGCTGCGGCCGCCATCATGGTGGGGCTTGAACCCAAAATCCTCGCCAGCGTATCTTTTCAGTTGAGCTTCACTGCGATGGCCGGGCTTGTGCTCCTGGCTCCTCCCATCGAAAGAGGCATCCGCCGAATTTTTTCAGAAGACTCAGAAGGTCCGGAGGGTGAAGGAGAAGGTAGGTGGAGCAGGGCATTGGCCTACCCGGTGTCGGCGACCGTGGCGGCTACGTTGGCTACCCTCCCGCTGGTCGCCTTCTACTTCCAACAGGTCTCTCTGGTTGGCCTGCCAGCCACGCTCCTTGCCCTGCCTATTTTGGCTCCTGTCCTCGGCATGGGGTTCATGACTGCTGTCCTTGGACTGGTGAACACAGGCGCGGCTCAGGTAGCAGGCTGGGGCACCTGGATTCAATTGTCCTACCTCAAACTGGTGATAGAGTTCTTCGACGCCATCCCCGGAGGCACGGTGCAGGTTGGGCGAATAGGAGCGCCCTTGGTAGTCGCCTACTACGCGGTGCTGATTGGTTTTTTGGTGAAACGGCCCAAATTACAGGTGATTTTGCCCATGCTGCCAGAATCCGCGAGCGGAACAATCAAAAAATTGGGCAAGGTGGGGCCTGGCTTGCTTGGAGGCCGTATCTTCTGGGCAATGGTGGCACTGGCCCTCCTAGCGTCGGCGAGTGTATGGGCCGCCGCTTCCTCAAGGCCCGATGGTCAACTCCACGTCACCTTCCTTGATGTCGGCCAGGGGGATGCCATCTTCATAGTCACCCCGGAAGGTCGGCAGGTCCTCATCGACGGCGGACCTGATCCGCAACGGATTCTATCTCTTCTGGGAGAACGCGTTCCCTTCTGGGACCACAGCCTTGACCTGTTAGTCCTCACCCACCCCCACGAGGACCATGTAGCCGGTCTGTTGGAGGTGCTCCAGAGATACCGGGTGGATTTGGTGCTGGAGCGCGAGTTCGATTACCCGGCCCCTGAGTATGCTTCATGGAGGGCCATCCTGGCGGAGCGTGGTGTCCCTGTCATGCAGGCGATTGCGGGTCAACAAATCAAGCTGGAAGAATGCCTTGTACTCGACGTGATGTATCCGCCGGATAGGCTGTTAACCGGCACCTCTTCGGACGTTAACAACGCCTCGGTGGTGACACGTCTTGTTTACGGGGAGACATCTTTTCTCTTCACCGGCGACCTTCACTGGGACGGAGAGAGCTATCTACTGCATAGCTCGGTGCCCCTACAGAGTACTGTGCTCAAGGTGGCGCACCAGGGGAGCCGCACCTCCACATCGCTGGCATTTGTGCGGGAGGTATCGCCTCAAGTGGCGGTCATACCCGTCGGGGAGGACAACCGCTTTGGACATCCGCACCAGGAGACCCTGGACACGCTGGCCGGGTTGCTGGACGAAGACCGCATCCTCATTACATCTATACACGGAAACGTGAAGCTCGTGTCCGATGGATCGCGGTTGAGGATGAAGACCGAGAGGTAACGGCCAGGCCGTGCACACACATGCGTATGCTATACTGAACGCTCATTACTAGTCAGGAGGAACCTTGTTCAGAGTTGACGGCAGAGCAGACGACCAACCCCGCGAGGTGAAGATAACACCCTCATACCTGGTGTTCCCCGAAGGCTCCGCGCTGATAGAGGTTGGAGAGACCAAGGTCATCTGCACCGCATCCATGGAGGAGCGGGTGCCGGCTTTCCTGCGTGGACAGGGAAAGGGATGGGTGACCGCGGAGTACGGCATGCTGCCCCGCTCCACGCTGACCCGGAGGGCACGGGAGAGCGAGACTGGCAAAGTGGCGGGCCGCACCCAGGAGATTCAGCGCCTCATCGGCCGATCCCTCAGGTCGGTTGTGGATATGAAGGCCCTTGGAGAACGCACATTGGTCATCGACTGCGATGTGCTGCAAGCCGACGGTGGGACACGCACGGCTGCTATCACAGGCGCTTACATAGCACTGTATCAGGCACTGCATCACATGGTGAAAATGGGAGCCCTTACCGCCATCCCTCTCAAAAGTGCGGTGGCTGCTATCAGCGTGGGGGTGGTGGACGGAGAGGTTATCCTCGACCTCTGCTACGATGAAGACTTTCGAGCAGATGTGGACTTCAACGTGGTGATGACTCGGGAGGGCGACTTCATCGAAGTCCAGGGCACCGCCGAAGGAAGTCCGTTCTCAAGGACAGCCATGAATGAGATGCTATCCCTTGCGGAGAAGGGCATTCAGCATCACATGGAGATTCAGGACCAGGTAATCCAGGGTCTATAGAAATTATCACCATCGGTTGGCTTCATCAACGCTATAGTCCATCGCAATATAGGACAAAGCTCGATTAACATTTGTAATGGTACAGGAATCTGTAATAAGATAGTCTAGAGTGGAGTAAAGCAATCAAGGAGGAACCATGTCTCTATATGTAGTCCAGCACAAGCACAATGCCGAGACCTGCCCGGCAGGCCATCCTGAGATGGGTCCCATGCTTCTGCAGCACATAGCCCCGGATAACGCGGCCAAGTTCGGCATCAGCATGAGGGGCGACGCCGTGGTGGATGGGCAGCACACCTTCTACCTGATTTTGGAAGCGGCCGGCACAGACAAGGTGGATGAGTTCATGTCCCCCTTTGCTCAAATGGGCACCGTTGAGATATGGCCCGCCAATGCCTGCGAAGCAGTGGTGAAAAGAGGACACTGCTAGAACGCTCTTCGGGAGCTTCTATCGACCACTTGTAGACGATGATCCCTTTGCTGGTGACATTTGTATTGCTCGGCCTGGCCGTGGGCAGCTTCCTCAATGTCTGAATCGACAGATTACCGGCGGGAGAGTCCATCGTTCGCGGCGCGTCCCACTGCCCCAACTGTCAGCATATCCTGGCACCCATTGACCTGGTGCCTGTGTTCAGCTACTTATGGTTGAGGGGGCGGTGTCGCTATTGCGGGGCATCCATCCCGGTGAGGGTTCCCCTGGTGGAGACGGCCACAGGCGTCCTGTTCGGGTTCCTCTTCTGGAAGTTCGGCCTTGGTGTGGAACTCGGAATCGCCCTTGTCTATGCCAGCATCCTTCTGGCCATCGCCGTCATAGACTTGGAACACGAGTTAATCCTCAACGTGGTGGTATACTCCAGCTTGCCCTTCGCGTTCGCTTTGGCATTTCTCTCGCCCGATCCCACCATCGCGAGTGCCGCCCTTGGGTTTGTGGTAGGAGTTGCCGCCGTCAGCCTTCCGTTCCTGATCTACCGCCAGGGAATGGGTATGGGCGACGTGAAGCTGGGAGGACTCATCGGTCTCATGGTCGGCTATCCTCACGTGCTGGTGGCCCTGCTGCTGGCGGTTGTCAGCGGTGGATTGATAGCCAGCCTGCTGCTGATACTCCGCATCAAGGGACGAAAGGACGCCATCCCCTTCGGCCCCTTCATGGCTGCCGGAGCCTTCGTCACCATGCTCTGGGGGCAGGCCATCCTGGACTGGTATCCTCCGACACTGTAACAACGCTATAGTCTAGCCGTAATAGGCGTAAGTGTAGGGAAAAAAGAAATGCCATATGCGAAGCTGAACGATGTCGAACTCTACTACGAGGAGGCTGGCGAAGGCTATCCCATTCTGCTTGGCCACGGTGGCTTCAGCGATGTCACCGAGTGGGACCCGCAGCTGGAGGCGCTGGCGCAAGATTATAGAGTGATACGGTACGACCGCCGCGGCTGTGGACGTTCCATTCCCAGAGATGTCCCTCAGTTGTCCGAGCTTTGGGTCGAGGACATGAAGCAGCTCATGGACAGCCTCGGGTTGGAGCAGGCCCACCTGGGAGGCGTGTCCTACGGTGGTATGCTGCTAATCGAGTTTCTTCTCAAATACCAGAGCATGTGCAAGGCCGCGGTAATCGTCAGTGCGACGGCCAGGGGTCGTGACGGCAACAGGCCTGGGTCGGTTTATTTTCCAAATCGGCTGGATCAACTGTCCACCATCGAAGTACCAGCCCTTGTTGTCCAGGCCAACAACGACAACGTATTTCCGCCGGAGCACGGCGACGAGATGGTTCAACGAATGCCAAACGCCGAGCTTGTGGTGCTCGATGGTGGCCACACCATAAACAACGAGCGGCCAGAAGAGTTCAACAGGGCCATGCTGGAGTTCTTGGGGAGAGTGGGGGGAGAGATTGATCACCCCAAGGATGTCAGGAATACTTGAGAATAATTCTCATACGTTTCATAGGTTAATGTGCTATCAATCCGAGTCGCTATTCCGGCTCTCGACGAATTCTACCAAGTCTTCCATAAGTTCCAATTCTTCATTTGAAAGGTTGCCGGCCTTCTCACGTGCAGCGATGCTACGGTCCGCTCGCTTCACAAATCTTCTAAGACGTTCATCTAGAATGGTCCGTTCTCGACGTAGATTTAGAAGGATCTCACCGCTACAAATGTCCGTGAGATCAATGATTTCATAGTACGAATACCTCATCCAATCGAGGTGTTGGAGAGATACCGCGAGAAGACTACCTAGAAGTGTAGATGCGATGCCTGGTAAGTAACAGCCATTTTGGTAGTAGTTAATTCCCACGGGCACCCGAGACCTTACATATGTCACGGCTAAATGGTTGGCATGGACTTCATTTGAGAGAGTGTCATGGATTCCCTTTAGCGCTTCCCTTTCTCCTTCTTCGAAGCTGTTAAGAAGTTTCGAAAACCAAAATCTGCGACGTTCTTGAAATGTCGAGGCGCTGATCCATTGCTCTACCAGCAGTTTATTCTCGTGAAGAAAATGACAGGCAGCATAAACTTCGACTGCATCCCTAGCCATTGAGGTCGCACTAATCAGGTGGCCCGACTTCAATGAGTGATACCCTGCACGGCAGTTGACTATCAAACGAGAGGTTAACTGCACAGCCACTCTGTCAAAATCTTCGTAACTCGGCATGTCTAGTATTGCCACCAGCACTCGGCGAAGTCTGTCTAGGGTAGATTCCATAAGAGTATCTGAGCCCCGAAGTAGGTTTCGATAATTCCTACGTAAATTTGAGTCTTTGTCGATCTTAACTCCAAACATATGTCTCATGGGAATGTCACGGAGACTCATTGATACCTCCACATCTGGTTGGCCCCTGGACGATAACGCAACAGGCTAGTTGATTAAGGTGGAATATGGAGAAAAAGAGGAATAAAAGCAAGACGCTAGATCAGAGTGCCGACCAAAGGGGGGGGCTACTCTCGGAAGGGCTACGCAATCCTGCGCTTGCGATTCGACAAATAATCCACAAGGACGTACTCGCCAAGGTTGCTGGAGTTGGAGTAGAAGGCTCGCCCCTTGTTGATGCGCATCATCCTGTCAACGAAGTCCACAAGGTATGCGCTGCTCTCCAGCATGAAGGTGTTGATGGTTATCCCCTCCTGGGTACACCGTCGTACCTCTTTCAGTGTCTCTTGGATGGTCTTGTAGCTGGGCGGATAGCTGAAATAGGCGTTGTCGCCCTCCAGGTGCGTCGTCGGCTCACCGTCGGTGACCATGAGAATCTGCCGTGTCCCGCCCTTGTCCCTGGCCATGAGCTTTCGGGCAAGCATGAAGGCATGTTGCATGTTGGTGCCGGAAACCCAGTCGTTCCACGAGACCTGTGGGAGCTCGTCTTCCTTAAGCTCTATGGCATAGTCCGAGAACCCCACGATGTAGAACTTGTCACGTGGGAACTGGCTTCGAATGAGAGTCGAAAGGGCCATCGCCGCCTTCTTCGCCGCCAGGAAACTCCCGTACATGCCCATCGAGCGGCTCTGGTCAAGGAGAAGGACCGTGGATGCCTGGCTCATGTGCTCCGTGCGGTGTATCTCGAAGTCCGGAGGCGTTATCTTCACCGGTACTCCGCTGCCGTCTCGAAGCAGGGCGTTCCTGACAGTCCGCTCCAGGTGAATATCGAAGGGGTCGCCGAACTCGTATATCTTGGTTTCTCCTGAGTGCTCTCCTCCGGCCCCTCTCAAATAGAGTTGATGCTGGCCCAGACGGTCCTTCTTAAGTTGGGAAAAGATGTCCTTCATCGCCTTCTGGCCTATCTTCCTGATGCCCTTAGGCGTTAGCTCCAGGCGTTCTCCCTTCCGGGTCACGTATCCGGCTTCCTCCAACTTCTTGGTGATGCGCTGAAGCTGCTCAAGGTTGCGGCGGGCGTCCTCGCCCACAAGCTCCTCGACCTCATTGAGGTCAAGGTCCTGTACGTTGCCACGACGTGCCACTTCCTGTATCTGACGTTCCAGTTCGTCCATGCTCTGAAGCTCTCCCATGAGTTCCATGGCCTCATCATAGGTTAGCGAGTCCTCGCCCATGAAGGGGTACTGGTTTGCCATGTCGTCCGGGGGATAGAGCTGGTTCATGGCCGCGGCAAGCTGGGCCATCTCGTTCATGGTCTCGGGGTCAAGCGCGCCCTCCATAAGCTCCTGAAGTTCCCGACGCATCTCAGGCGACATGCTGTCCATCAGGGACTGCGCCTGGCCCATCTGCCGCTGGAGACTCTCCATAAGCTCTTCCAGGTTCTGGGGCTGGTCGGGGCCAAAGAGGTCGCCATAGCGGTCCATGAACCCCTGGAAGTCCGGCTCCAGTCCCTGCATCTGGTCTTGCAGCATCTGGTTGAGGTCGTGGAGCATCTCACGCGTGGCGGCCATATCCTCAGGGCTCATGCTCTGTATCTGCTGGCGGAGGTTCTGGAAGGTGTTATCCAGCACCCTCTGTTTGAGCATATCCATCAACTCCTGGAACTGGCGCTGTGCCTCCGGGTCCATGAAGTCGTAATCGTTAAGCTCTTTGACCGCTCCACCGAGATTTGGGGGCAGATTGTCCAGGCGTTCCTTGTTTCGAGAGGCACGCTCCTCCAGAAGCTTCATCAGCCGTTCCTGGTCGGCGGCGTCCTCCGGAGAGGATTGGGCTTGCTGCTGTCGTGCCTCTTCCAGGCGACGGTCGATGCCCTGGCGCTCGGTGTCAGTAATCTGCTTCAGGCGTTCCTTGAAATCGTCCACCACGGAGTCCAGATTGTACTGCTGAAGCTGCTCCTGACGGCGTTTCCTGAGCTGTTCCAGCATATCCCGCAGCCCCTGCATGCGCTCGCCCGACTGGTCTTGCATTCCACGTTGAAGGAGGTTGCGTAGCGACCTCATCAAGTCTCCGTGGTTCATGAGGTCATCGGCCATCTCTCCCATGATGTCTTCTTCAGAAGGCTCAAATACCTGCTGGGTTCCGTCCCACTCGGAGTATCTATATACGTTCATTGCCATGATGAGGAAGCCTCCGCTAATGCTGGCGCTCGTTGTGACTGGCCCTAATGTACCTGGCTGAATTTGGGTCAATGATACTATACGCTTGGTCGTATTCACAGTCCCTTCCATGATATATAATGCGCTTGAAATTCTGACCTGCCCCGATCTGAAAGGACTACTCCGCGGACTTCATGGACAGAAATTCCTTCGCCTCATCTTCGATACTTGAGCGATACCTCGTTCCGATGGGCATCGATGTCGCAGTCGTGGCGGTGGTCTACTTCGCCGCTCTTCTGCTGCGGTTCGAAGGACAGGTTCCATCGAACCATCTTCAGGACTATTACGTAACCATCCTGCCAATCGCTGCCGCGTATGTAACAGCCAACTACTTCTTCGGCCTTTACCAGCGCGTGTGGCGTTACGCCAGTTCCCTACGAGGTTACGTCTATCATTGGCGCGGTTGGATTTACCACTGCACTGCTCACAGCAGTCAATCTCCTCTGGATAGGAGAGCGCCCTCTTCCCATGAGCATCCCTATTTCCGGCGGCATATTCACCCTGGCCGCCTTCGCAGGGGTGCGATACCGGCAGCGTCTCATCACCGGGCTCCTATGGCGGTGGAAAGCAACTACCCGGGGATATGGAAACCGGGTATTGATCATCGGCGCAGGTGAAGAAGGACAGCTTCTTGCATGGCGTTTGAAGATACAGGCAGACGACTATCACGTGGTGGGTTTTCTTGATGACGACCCTCTCAAACAGGGCATGAACATCCACGGGGCAAAGGTGCTGGGGACCAGACAAGACGTGGAAGCTCTGGCATCGAAGCACCAGGTGGACACCATTATAGTAGCCATCAGCAAGATAGATGGAGAGGATATCCAAGAGATACTTGGACTGTGCGAGAAGACCGCTGCGAAGATTAAGATAGCTCCAGACCTCTTCTCTTTCATGGAGGGTGATGGGGGTCAACCGCTGGTTAGAGATTTGTCTGTGGAGGACCTCCTGGCCAGAGAGAGTATCCCTCTGGATATCGACGTGTGCCACGGTCTCCTGGCTGGTAAAGTGGTGCTTGTGACGGGAGCAGCGGGGTCAATCGGCAGCGAGCTCTGTCGCCAGGTCGTTAATTTTCAACCCGCCATGCTGCTCATGCTGGACAACAATGAAACCGGGCTTAACGATCTGCAAATAGACCTGTTTTCCCAGGGCAACGACACAGCCCATAAGATACTTGTCGGTGATATCCTGAGAACACAACGTATGGAGACGCTCTGGGCTGCTCATAGACCCCAGATTGTGTTTCACTGCGCCGCATACAAACATGTCCCCCTGATGGAGGAAGCCCCGTGCGAGGCGGTACTGGTAAACCTGAAGGGGACACAGATTCTTTCCGAGCTTGCGCGAAAGTACGAGGTGGAGCGTTTCGTATTCATATCCACCGACAAAGCAGTAGAGCCGACAGGGGTTATGGGAGCCACCAAAAGCCTCGCGGAGAGACTGACATTATCCACGCCGTCCAATCAGACGTCATTCTTCACTGCTGTGCGATTTGGTAACGTCCTCAACAGTCGAGGCAGCGTGGTGCCCCTCTTTCTCAAGCAGATAGACCAGGGCGGGCCTGTAACAGTCACCGATAAAGATATGACCCGTTTTCTCATGGGCCTTTCCGAGGCGGTAAGCCTGATCATCCAGGCAGCCGCTTACACCCAGGGAGGGGATGTGTTCATGCTAAATATGGGCCAGCCCATTAAGATCTCCGATCTGGCCAGCAAGCTAATCAGGCTGAAGGGCTTGCGTATAGATGAAGACATCGCTATTGTATTCACAGGGACAAGACTCGGTGAGAAGCTCACAGAGAGTTTGGTAGCTCCCGGGGAAGAGGTGGTACCCACTCCACACCCTTTTATATTCCGCCTCATGAGTCGGAATGGGATGAGTAGAGAAGCTCTGCTGGAACACACCAGAGAGTTAATCTTGCTGGCGGAATCGGAACGGGAAGAGGAGTTGGCGGGCAAACTGCTGGGCAGAGAGTGATAGAGATTTCCAATTTGCTATGGACTTATTCCCAGGCCGCATCGCGGAACCACGGCAGGGTCTCCTTCAGCCGCTCTTCCAAAGGAGAACCGGCAAAAGAGAAACGGGCAAAGGAGAAACGGGCAAAGGAGAAACGGGGTCCCGATCCGATTTGTTTCTCCGACGTCTTGACGAAGACATTATCTTGTAGTAGTCTAGCTTCGAATTTCACCTGTATGACCGCAGGGATGTTGTAGCACGCGTCCGTGAGATTACCATCGGCGGGCGACTTGGGGTCATTAGAGGCTAGTTGGTAATAGTAGTAGATATGGGCACCAGGAGGGCAGCATGCCGGGAATAAAAGAAGCCAGGGGATTCTTCTACAGTCTTCTTATCATTGGAACCCTAATAGTAATCGCTTCCCTTTACTCTACAGTATGGGCAGCACCTTCTCAGGGAGTGTACGCACAGACCACCGTCCCTGCCCTGATAGCCCTAGATGCTGCGCCGCCCGTTGCCGTGCCTCCCGGAGGAGCCATCAAGGCCTTCACTCCAGGGGCCATTACCACGCTAACCTCTCCCGATAGTAAAGTTACTGTTACCATTTCTTCTGACGCCCCTATGGGTACAGGCTGGCTATTGTACACTCCCAAGACCAGTGCAAACGCGCCGGCAGCACTGCCCGCGGGGTTGGCCTTTAGCACCGCCATTTTTGAGTTGACAGGGATAGATGCGAGCGGCTCGGCGGCTGCAAGTACCAGCTTCCACACACCCATCAAAGTATCGGTGAGGTACACCGATGCTGACCTTCCGGCAGCCCAGGGCAACCCCAGCAGGCTGGTCCTTTACAAGTACGATCCGGTGTTCGAAGTCTGGACACCACTTACCACATCGGTTAACCTGGCTAACAAGACGGTTCAAGCCAACGTGACCAGGGTGAGTTTCTTTGCGCTGTTGGGCCAACCACAGCCTCCAACCCCTACTCCCACACCGACTGCCACGTTGCGGCCAGGGCAGGCTACACCCACTTCCGCCGTCACGCCGACAGCCACCCTGCTGCCACCGACGCCTGGAGACATAGCACCGGGTTCCGGCTTGCTGATGGGCCTATTGATTTCTGCCTTCATTATGATAGCTGCTGGGAGCTACTACCTGAGGCAGAGCAGACAGAGCTAAGTCCTAAAATAGGAATATCGGTGTAGCGCCAAGGAGGGTTTCCCCAAACCTTCTTTGGCGCTACCATTTACAGGCCATGACTTTAATCCGGGGAGACCCCCAAAAACCTCTTATTGTCCTGTCTGTTTTCTTTGGGGCCCTGGCTCTGTACCTCTTCACCCTGGCACCCTCCATAACTCACCGTCATTTTGGCAGCGACAGCGCTGAGCTAACAGCAACCGCCTATACGCTGGGCGTAGCCCATCCAACCGGGTATCCAACTTACCTTCTTCTGGCAAAAGGCTTTTCTCTGGTGATCCCCTGGGGTGACGTGGCTTATAGCATCAACATGTTCTCGGCCATCAGTGGCGCAGTGACGGTTGCCCTTGTGTATCTCATATGCGATCTGCTCATCGAAATGGCCTTCAACAATGCCCGAGCTACCCGCCACAGAGCCTCGGCAGCGGCCATCATTGCTGCCGCATCCTTCGCGTTCTCTCCACTTCTCTGGTCTCAGTCTGTGATGGCAGAGGTATACTCGCTGAATGCCCTTTTCACAGCGGGTATTCTTTTTCTGGCAATGCATTGGTCCAAGAATCCTGGAGCGAGTGCGTGGCCCCTGTTCTCAGCAGCCCTGCTCCTGGGCCTAGGACTGGGAAATCACGTGACACTGGTCTTTGTGGGTCTTCCACTTGCATTTGTAATGGTGGTGCATCTAAGAGAGCTTACCCGTGGGACTATGGCCAAATTCCTGGGGGCATTTATCCTTGGGCTGTCCGTGTATATCTACCTACCGCTCCGTGCATCTGCAAATCCAGCGATAAACTGGGGCGATGCCGCAAACCTGAATGGATTCTTGTGGACGGTATCGGCAGTGCCATACAGGGGACTGGCCTTTGGTTATCCCTGGTCAGACCTGCCAGGACGATTGGTGGAGTGGTCGGACGTTCTGGTAAGGCAGTTCAATGTCCCAGGGCTGCTACTGGGAATCCTGGGAGTGTGGCAGCTGAGGGTGAACAGGTCTCCCCTGCTGATATTTTCTGCGCTCCTATTTCTACCATCTATGGTCTTTTCCGTCATGTACGATTCAAGCAGTGCTACGGTGTATCTGATACCTGCCTTTATGATGCTGGCTCTTTGGATAGGTGTTGGTTTCTACTGGCTTGTGGACATAACCGATAACACTGTTCCTCCGGGGTTGAAGCATTCGGTGACACTGTTCCCTGCTCTTTTCTCGGTGGTGCTCCTGGCGATACCCGGACTGAGCCTCCTGCTGAACTACGGAGACATCAGCCTGAGGAATGATAATGAAAGCCTCGTTCATGCCCGTGAGATTTTTCAAGAGGTGGAGTCCAATTCGGTGATTCTGGCCGTCTCTGACCAGGAGTTGTTTCCACTGTGGTACTACAGCTTGGTGGAAGAGGGAGGCCGCGGTCCCACAGTGATCTCGACGCGTTTGACCCAGTTCGATTGGTACCTGCGAGGTCAACATGAGCGGTATCCCGAGGTCGTCCCTGCGGAGATAGCGGGCACTTACGACGATCGCCTGATCCAGATTGTAGAGTTCAACCTGGAAACGCGTCCTGTGTACATCACCTCTGAGGCTGATTTTCTGCTGAACTACTTCGATGGAAGTGCAGAGGGCGATCTCTACCGACTTCTCAGTCGCAAGGTTAGTCAGTAACCCCTGTCCGCGTCGTAGATGTGGTTGAGCAATTTTCTCTGTGCTCAGCATGGCGAATTAGCTTGACTTTTATCAGCCGTCCTTATATAGTCCCTTAGTTGTAATTCCCCTTACGGAAGGGGGATTGTAGAAGGGCATGGCTAACTGTGTTATCATTAGGGCAACTTCCCTAAGGGGAAGTTGTGTTCTGTGTGCCAGGAAGGATGCCCGAGTGGCGCAAGGGTAGCGCAACCGATTTGTAATCGGTAGGCTAGTGGGTTCGAATCCCCTCTCGGGCTGTAATGCAATAATAAAGAGGAGATATCGATTTGAGAGGGAGGAAAGGGACTTGGACGCCCTTTCCGTGGGTGATAGACTTGACATGTGCCGGAGGGGTGGGTGAGCGGCTAATACCACCAGACTGTAAATCTGGCGCCCGGAAGGGCTTCGTAGGTTCGAATCCTACCCCCTCCACCAGAGAAAAAACTAAGGGAAATAAGCTTTTGCCCACATAGCTCAGAGGTAGAGCACGTTCTTGGTAAGAACGGGGTCACCGGTTCAACTCCGGTTGTGGGCTCCACGCAATATGAAGGAGGTAACTGGGCATGGCAAAGAGGAAGTTTGAACGGACAAAGCCCCATATAAACGTGGGAACTATTGGTCACGTGGATCACGGCAAGACCACGCTCACCTCAGCAATAACTATGGTGCTGAGTAAGCAGGGTTTTGGCGACACGTCATTCAGGAGCTTCGACTCCATTGACAACGCTCCGGAAGAGAAGGCCCGAGGCGTCACTATTGCCATACAGCACGTGGAGTACGAAACAGCGAACAGGCACTACGCCCACGTTGACTGCCCAGGCCATGCCGACTACATCAAGAATATGATCACCGGTGCCGCCCAGATGGACGGCGCGATTCTGGTGGTGAGCGCCCCGGACGGCCCCATGCCGCAGACCAGGGAGCACATTCTGCTGGCCAGACAGGTGCAGGTGCCAAGCATGGTGGTCGCACTCAACAAAGTGGATGCTATGGATGACCCGGAGTTGCTGGAACTGGTGGAGATGGAGTTGAGGGAGTTGCTGACCAGCTACGGATTCCCAGGAGACGAGATTCCCATTGTGCGTGTGAGCGCTCTTAAGGCACTGGAGGCCGACGGAAATCCTGACTCGGAGTGGACTAAAGGAATCCTGGACCTGATGCAGGCTGTGGACGACTACATCCCTATACCGGAACGTCCCAAAGACCTGCCATTCCTAATGCCCGTTGAGGACGTGTTCGGCATTAAGGGAAGGGGAACGGTGGTAACTGGTCGTGTAGAGAGGGGTATGGTCAAAACCGGTGATGAGGTGGAGATAGTAGGATTCGGAGAGTCAAGGAAGATAGTGGTGACCGGGGTTGAGATGTTCCATAAGACTCTTGAAGAGGGGGAGCCAGGCGATGCGGTCGGCTGTCTCCTACGAGGTATTGAGCGGGAAGAGATAGAAAGAGGACAGGTGCTGGCCAAGGTGGGCTCCATGAAGGCCCGAACCGAGGCCGAGGCCGAGGTGTACGTCCTGGGTAGAGATGAAGGAGGTCGGCATACGCCCTTCTTCAACGGGTACAAACCACAGTTCTACATCCGCACCACCGATGTCACGGGCGAGATCCAACTGCCCGAGGGGGTGGAGATGATCATGCCTGGAGATAACGTGAAGATGAGGATCAAACTTATCAGCCCCGTTGCCCTGGAGGAGCAGTTGCGGTTTGCCATCCGCGAGGGTGGCAGAACGGTGGGGTCAGGGGTTATCACCAAGGTGATAGATTAAAGAGGAGAAATGGCTAAAAGAAGAGGAGAGGCACGTCCCATCATCACTCTGGCATGCAGCGACTGTCGGGAGAGAAACTATACTACGGTGAAGAATCAGCGTAGCGACCCGCAACGCATGGAACTCACCAAGTATTGCCCTCGCTGCCGCCAGCACGTTGCGCACAGAGAGATAAGGTAGATAGCAGTGGCCAGATCTCCGGCTAAACGAACGCCGCGGTCGGCGGGCTCCGAACCTGCTCGACGAGGACTTGGGTTCCAGTTCTTCCGCGAGACGATTGCGGAGCTGAGGAGGGTGGTGTGGCCAAGCAGAGAGCAGGCCACGCGCCTTACAATCCTCGTTATAGTTATCTCGACATTCGTCGGAGTGCTACTGGTAGTAGTTGATCTGGCCTTTGGCCGGATGTTCAGGTTTTTGGTGGGGTAGGACTGGACGTCCGTTTTTATGGAACACATATGAGTACGATAAACGAACAAGAAGCGCGCTGGTATATTATCCATACCTACTCTGGGCAGGAGGAACGGGTGAAGAAAAACCTCGACCAGCGTGTTGCCTCTATGGATATCCATGACAAGATTTTCCAGGTGGTGGTGCCTACGGAGGAAGAGATAGAGATCAAGGAAGGAAGGCGGAGGTCAGTGAGGCGGAAGGTATTCCCCGGGTACATCTTGATACAGATGGACATGGATGACGATAGCTGGCACGTGGTGCGGAACACTCCAGGAGTTACCGGATTTGTATCGGCAGAGGATGAGAAGGAGCGGAGACCAAAACCCGTGCCGCTGGAGGAACGGGAAGTGGAGCGAATTCTCAAGCAGATGGAGTCCGAGGCTCCCAGGGTGAGAGTGGGCTTTACTTTGGGTCAGAGCGTGCGAATTACTGACGGTCCATTTACCGACTTCATTGGTGTTGTGGACCAGGTCATGTCCGATCGTGGTAAAGTTAGTGTTCTTGTCTCTTTCTTTGGCAGAGAGACACCTGTTGAATTGGACTTTCTCCAGGTGGAGAAACTTTAGGAGATATGAATGGCTAAGAAGGTACGGGCCATAGTCAAGCTTCAGTTGTCTGCAGGTAAGGCGACTCCCGCGCCCCCGGTTGGCCCAGCGCTTGGTCAGCACGGTGTTAACATCATGGCCTTTGTTAAGGAGTACAATGAGCAGACTTTTAGCAAAGAGGGTACCATTGTCCCCGTGCATATCACCATATACGAAGACAGGTCATTCACCTTCGTCGCGAAGACGCCTCCGGCATCCGACCTGATACGCAGGTCCGCGGGGATTACAAAGGGGAGTGCTTCCGCTCGTACCAAGTCCGTCGGCAGCGTGTCGAGAGCTGCAGTACGGGAGATAGCTCAGTTGAAACTGGCTGATCTGAATGCCCCGGACATAGAGGCGGCTGTGAAGATAATCGAAGGGACGGCCAAGAGCATGGGCGTTCAGGTAACGGAATAGGAATAAGGGGATATAGCAACTCATGGTAAAACACGGAAAACAGTACCAGGATGCAGCCAAGGCGGTAGAACACGACAAAAGCTACTCGCCAATTGAGGCGCTAACCCTGGCCAAGGAGACGGCCAAGGCCAAGTTCGATGAGACGGTGGAGCTTCACATGCGCACCAGCTCGGACCCCAGACATGCAGACCAACTGGTGCGAGGGGTTGTGCTCTTGCCCCATGGCCTTGGCAAGCAGGTCCGGGTGCTGGTCTTCGCCGCCGGCGAAGCCGCCACCGCCGCTCGCCAGGCCGGGGCCGACTATGTTGGAGACGATGATCTGGTGAAGAAGGTCGAAGAGGGGTGGGTGGATTTCGACGTGGCAATAGCCACTCCTGATTTGATGGGAAAGGTCGGTCGTTTGGGTCGAGTGCTTGGCCGACGGGGGTTGATGCCCAATCCAAGGGCAGGCACCGTGGTGCAGCCCCAGGACTTTGCAAGAGCGATTAATGAGGCCAAGCAGGGACGGATAGAGTTCCGCTTGGACCGTACGGCCATAATTCACGTCCCTCTGGGGAAGGTGAGTTTTGATGCTGAGAAGCTCTTGGAGAATATGAATGCTTTGCTAGATACGGTGATAAAGGCGCGTCCATCGGCGGTGAAGGGTCAGTTCATAAGAACTGCGTACCTCACCACTACCATGGGACCCAGCATTAAGCTAGATGTTTCCAGGATGCTAACAATGAGCAACTAATCAGGTATTGCCAGAGAAAGCGGGAGGCCACTGAGCCTTAATGGATGTACCCATCCCGCCGAGGCAGAATGTGAGGGATTACTCAAGGTTACCATGTAAGTGGGGCTCCCCGATGTTCTGACTCGAGGAGCCTTAATTGTTAAGAGGAGCGTTATGCCTACTCCAAAGAAGGAAAGCCAGGTAGAGGAAATAAAGGATAGACTGGGCCGGTGCACGATTGCCGTCGCCACCGGATATCAGGGTATGTCCGCCGCTAATATGACGGACTTGAGGGAACGACTAAGGGGGCAAGGAGTGGAGTACAGGGTGATTAAGAATACCCTAACTCTGCGGGCTGCCAGTGAACTTGGCAAGGAGGGTATGGACAGCGTCCTACAGGGGCCCTCAGCACTGGCCTTTGGCTATGGGGACGTAGTTGCCGTTGCCAAAGGAATTAACGAGTACATAACCACTACCCGGATGCCACTGGTTATCCAGGGAGCGATGATGGATGGCAACATCCTCACTGCGGCCCAGGTTATCAACCTGGCTTCGCTACCTCCAAAGGACCAGTTGATAGCCAGATTGTTAGGGCAACTGCAGGCGCCCATAACAGGGCTGGTATACGTACTCAGTGCGCCTCTAAGGGGCCTGGTTACTGTTCTACAGCGTGCAGCAGACCAGCGCCAGGGTCAGAGCCAGCCCGGGGAAGGCTCTCTCCAGACGACCGAGGCTTCTATAGAGACGGCAGAAGCAGCGCCTGAGCCAGAAGCAGCGGTTGAGACTGTGGCAGAAGCCGATGCACAAGAGAATCCCTAACCGACGATCGATTACATTTGAGGAAGGAAAGAAAATGACAAAGGATGAGGTACTAGAAGCCGTTAAAGGAATGTCTGTGCTGGACCTGGCGGAGCTTGTAAAAATGCTGGAGACTGAGTTCGGCGTTAGCGCTGCGGCACCAGTGGCGATGGCGGCTGCCCCAGCCGCCGGAGCAGCGGTTGCAGCGGCTGATGCAGAAGAGAAGACCGAGTTTGATGTTGTCCTAAAGGAAATCGGCCCGAACAAGATAAACGTCATAAAGGGCGTACGAGAGGTCACTACCTTGGGTCTCAAAGAGGCCAAGGACCTGGTTGAGGGCGCTCCTCAGACCGTAAAAGAGGGAATCCCCAGGGAAGAGGCCGAGAAGATCAAGGAGAAGCTGGAGGCAGCCGGCGCTGTGGTCTCAGTACAGTAGCATCTCCGCATTCAGCGAGGTTCTTTCGTATTGATATAAGAGGCCCCTGGCCCTATTAAGGAGCCTTAGACACGGGCCATGAGCCGTCGCAGGGATAGGAACGTCTGCTCCAATTGCTTTGAGATGCAAGATGAGGAAACACAGGGTGCCAGTCAGGATGGGCCGGTTTATCCGTCATAGTTACGGCGGTTTATGAGAATGACCGCTGGCAAGAGCCCACCCGAGTACTATGTGATGATCCGTGACCTCCCTGCGGCGGAGCGGCCACGTGAGCGGCTTCGTAACTATGGGCCGTCGTACCTGAGCAACGCGGAACTCCTGGCTATCATACTGCGCACCGGCACATCTTCCGAGAGCGTCCTCAGCCTGAGCGCTCGGCTGCTGTCGCAGTTCGGTGGGCTGGCAGGGCTGGCAAAGGCCAGCTACGATGAGTTGCAACGCATTCACGGCTTTGGCGAGGCCAAGACATCTCAGCTGAAGGCAGCCTTCGAGTTGGGCCGACGCCTTCTATCGCTCCAGGAGAATGAACGGGTAACCATTCACTCTCCTCAGGACGTTGCAAACCTCCTGCAGGGGGAAATGGCATTCCTGGATCAGGAGCACCTGCGAGTGGTGCTGCTCAACACCAGAAACCAGGTGCTGGCAATCCCGGAGGTGTACCGAGGTAACGTGAATTCCGCCGTCGTCCGGGCAGGTGAGGTCTTTCGCGACGCGGTGCGTTCCAACGCCCCCGCGGTAATCGTTGTGCACAACCACCCATCTGGCGACCCCACGCCGAGCGAAGAGGACGTACGGGTTACCGAGCAGCTTGTAGAAGCCGGCAGGCTTCTGGACATCGAAGTTCTGGACCACCTGGTAGTGGCCCAGAACGGGTTCATCAGCCTCAAGGAGAAGGGCCCGGGTTTTGAATCCTGAGTCTTTTGTACTTATTCAAGAAATGCCCTCCTGACCATGTCCACAGCATTCATGTGCAATAGGGTAGAAACGCTGGAGACCCACTATGGCTGAGAAGGTTTGTACCAAGTGCGGCAGGTTGAATCCAGCCCACGCTAATTTCTGCTCCGACTGCGGGGTTCAGAGCTTTGCAGAGACGCAGACTGAGCAATTTCCAGGCGTCCCTCAAACTGCTGAGGGCATTGCCAATGAAGCCGTGCTCATCAGTCAATCTCGCATCGTGGTGTTATCGGTGGTGACATCCGGGCTGTATTTTCTGTACTGGCTGTACATTACATGGAGGCAGCTGCAAGCTGAGACCAGAGATGTCCACTATCCAGTGGCTCATGCCTTCACCATGCTTGTCCCCGTTTATGGGCTGTTCCGCCTTCATAAGCATGTGGGGGTAATTCAGAATCTGGCGCTGAGAGCCGAGATAGAGATATCCCTTACACCAGCCTTTGCAGTGGTGCTGGTAGGTCTCTACGTAGTGCTTGGCTTTGTCTCAAGGAGTCTACAGGACCTCACAGGCTTGTTAGTCCTCAACCTGATCCGGTTTTCACTGATCACTACCACAATGATCCTGGCTCAAAGCACCCTCAATGCCTACTGGAAAAGGTCTCGTGGGCCATCTCTTCAGAATGCGCCGATCGGGGCTGGGGAGAGGGCCATCATATTTCTGGGGCTTATGTACTGGCTCTTCGTATTCTTGTGGCTCTTCGTATTCTTGTCGGCCTTGTAGCCTTCAGATCTGCTACCTTGACCATCGCCAGGGGAAACGCCGGGCGTTGGGCCACACAGGCTGGCCGGTGACCTTGAGATACAGGGCTATGACTAGTATTCCAGATGCAAATCCCCCTATGTGCGCCCAGTAGGCAACGCCGCCACCTGTCGATCCCAGTGACCACAAGCCCTGGAAGAAGTTCTGCAAGAAGAACCAGAACCCCAGCAGGAACAGGGCAGGCACCCTTATTACCATGATGAAGTACATGATGACGAGGGTGTTTATCCGGTTGTACGGGAATAGCAATAGATACGCTCCCAGGACGCCCGCAATGGCCCCGCTGGCCCCGATGGTGGGAACCGGACTGTCGGTGTTGATAGCCACCTGTGCCCATGTGGCGGCTACTCCACAGGTCAGGTAGAAGGCCAGGTACTTCCCGTGGCCCAGTCTGTCCTCGATGTTGTCGCCGAAGACCCACAGGTAGAGCATGTTTCCTGCAAAGTGCATTAAGCCGCCGTGGATGAACATGGCGGTGAATACGGTGACCCAGGCTGGATTTGGGGCTTCCATGTTAACTATTGTGCCCTGGCATACAAGATTACCGAAAGCTGTACGGACGATTTGTCCATCACAATACTGACCAAACTCGCTCAGGCCCTGGGTGAGCTTGGCGGGGATGAGGCCCCATTCGTAGTAGAACCTGGTCTGTCCGAAATCGCCCAGGGTCAACTCGTACAGGAAGACCACCGCGTTAATGGCGATGATTCCCATGGTCACATAAGGCTGACTGTGGCGTTGAACGTCCGGGTCTGAGAGGGGTATCACGGCGTGGCTCCTTTAGAGTAGGGCTGCGCAGGCAGAATCGTCCTGCACAGCTGGCACGTGAGGTGAGGTGTGTTGATATGGTTGAGTCGACGATTCTTCATGACGATGCCCTTTGCAACTCCAAGTGTAAAGGAGAATTGTCATGATAACATCACCACATACCTGAAGCGAGGGATGCAGTCGTCATGTGTGCCCATTATTGGTAAACTATTGACAAAAGCTTAGGCAGGGATTTAGCATCTCACGGTTATGCTTGTTTACGATGCTGGGAATTGGTGATCCGCAGAGATAGTGCAACAGAGTTTCACGCCCGGGTCTCAATTTGGGACGCGGGATTATTTATGTCTGATTTGGGAGGAGCATTACATCAGATGTATTTCTCACCTACACTGGTACTAATTACCCGTTCCCCCAGGCATTTGTGAGACGATACAGTTTAGATATTAAGGGTTGCCAGGTGACGTCTGACGTCTAAGGATGGCAAATAATATATCAAATACATCGACTACCAGATTCAGAGAATGAAAGACTGGTTCCCCAAAGGAATGCGGTCATATTTAGGAGGGAGTCACGATGCTGACCCCAGTTGCTACGGGACAAAAGTCCATTGAGGACTATCGATCCATCATCGGAAACGAACAGACTGATGAGATACACAGGCTGTCGGAGCCATTCAAGGGCGCCAGAGTCCTACACCTAAACGCCACTGCCTTCGGCGGTGGTGTCGCTGAACTCCTCAACTCCATAGTCCCCCTCATGAACGACGCTGGCCTCAATGCCGAGTGGCAGGTGATGCACGGGGCCGATGAGTTCTACCAGGTCTCCAAGGCGCTCCATAACAGCCTCCAGGGAATGCAAATATCCTGAAAACCGGAGATGTGGGAGATATGGAGGAAATACAACCGCCTCAACGCGGAGCTCTTTGAGGGCCAGTACGACTATGTGGTTGTGCATGACCCTCAACCCGCTGGGCTGCTGCACTACCTTCAGGAATTAGGGATAAACACCAAGAACACCCGCTGGGTCTGGCGGTGCCACATAGATTCCACAGATGCCCAACCCGAAGCCTGGAACAACCTGAGACCATACCTGAAACCCTATGAAGCGGCCGTGTTCACCTTGAAACAGTTCGTCAAGAGAGACCTGACAGGCCCGCGGATATGGGTGATTCCCCCGGCCATAGACCCGTTGAGCGAGAAGAACGTGCCCATTTCCAACGAGGATATCCGGCAAGTGCTGGCTCGCTTCAATGTGGACCCGGAACGGCCGTTGGTGGTGAAGGCCTCCAGAATGGATGCCTGGAAAGACCCAATAGGGGTGATACAGGCATACTTCCAGATAAAACACCTTGTCCCCGGCGTGCAGCTGGCATTCCTGGTGGCCATTGCCAATGACGACCCGGAGGGATGGTCTTATTATGAACAGGCGCTTGAGGCAGCTGGTGGAGACCCAGATGTCCACATTCTGCCAAACGTACTGAACGGCATCGGCGACCTAGAGGTAAACGCCTTCCAGACCGCGGCCCAGGTGGTGGTCCAGAAGTCCATACGAGAGGGGTTTGGCCTTGCGGTAACCGAGGCTCTGTGGAAGGGACGTCCCGTTGTCGGAGGCAAGGCAGGAGGCATCCCCCTCCAGGTCATTCACGGAAAGACGGGTTACCTGGTGAATAGCCCTGAGGAATGTGCCAAGTGGATGCTTCACCTGCTCCAGAACCCAGAGAGAGCAGAACAACTGGGCAAACAGGGAAGAGAGCACGTCCGACGCAACTTCCTGATAACCCGGTATATGAAGGACTACCTGAGGGTCTTCCGCTCCCTGGATAGGAGCAGGAGCAAGCTCTATGCCCCAAGCTACCTTCAGACAGTCGCCGAGCCCGCCGGCGGGTCATAAAACCTACATTCAAACATGGTCGGCTTTCAGGCGGCCCGTCAGGTATTGCTATTTTCGGAATATGTGGTAAGGTTGAAAGCGTTGTGGTTGCGAAGATATGACGCAGCCACGTTGATTTGAGAAAGGCTACACAGAAACAGTATGTTTGAACCCGGTGGACAGCGTCAAAGGCCTGAAGTACAGCTAGAGGAGGTACTCCGCGGTATAGGCGCGGGCATCAACGGCGTGCTTCAGAAGCTGGGTGGAGGCGGAGTCAAGCTGATGATCCTGGGCCTGCTGGCCCTGGCAGCCATCCTCTGGCTGGGCAGCGGTGTCTACATTGTAGGACCCCGCGAGAGGGCAGCGCTTCAGCTTTTTGGCGCATTTCAGACAATTGAGGCCCCTGGCCTGCACTGGTACTTCCCACCTCCCATTGGAAAAAGAACTATTGTTGATGTCGAGGTAACCCGGAACATGGAGTTGGGGTTCTTCACGACAGCTACCGGGGTAGTTAGTGACCAGGAGGGCGAAGCCCTGATGATCACTGGCGACCTTAACATCGTAAACGTGCAGATGGTGGTCCAGTATCGTATCGCGGATCTTGAGAATTTCCTGTTCCGTGTGGACGACCCGGGTGAGGTTCTACGGGGAGTAGGGTTGGGGAACCCCGAGGGGCGTACCCTGAAGGACGTGACTGAGGCGGCTCTGCGTCAGGTGGTGGGCCAGCGCAGCATAGATGATGTGCTTGTGATCAGGAGGGAAGAGGTACAGAGCGCCACCGGACTGCTGATTCAGCAAGTGCTTGACGAATACCAGGCCGGGATTCAGATATTGAACGTAGCACTACAGACGGTGCGCCCTCCCGACCAGGTCAGAGCCGCGTTCGACGACGTGGTCAATGCCCGGGTGGACAAGGAGAGCCGCATCAACGAGGCCAAGGCTTACGAACAGGACCAACTCCCCAGGGCCGAAGGCTTTGCGCAGCAGACTGTCCAGAGCGCCGGAGCTTTCAAGGTGGAGCAGATAGCCAGAGCCACTGGTGAGGCTGACCGCTTCACATCCGTACTGGAGGAGTACCAGAAGTCTCAGGAGGTCACACGCCAGCGAATGTACCTGGAAGCTATGGAGACGATACTCCCAGGCATTACTATATTCATCCTGAACCAGGACAGCAGCAATAACCTGCTACAGTTCCTCCCGCTCACGGACAATGGAGGAGCGAACTAATGAGGATAGTTGGGATAGTCCTAGGAGTTCTGTTACTGGTGGTCTTCTTGGCCCAGGTTGCCGGATTCGGGGTGTTTTATGCCTTGGACCAGACCGAGTTCGCGGTAATCACCAGGTTCGGTGAGGTACAGAAAGCGGAAACCAGCCCTGGATTGAAGTTTAAATCCCCAATAGAGGCCGTGACCCGCTTCGACAACCGGTTGTTACGCATAGATGTAGCCACGGCCAGCATGCCTGATAAGGACAGCCAGTTCCTGGGGATTGACGCATACATTCGCTATAGAATTGATAAACCTCTAGTCTTCCTGCAGAACCTGAGGGATGAGACAACCGCCGGTTTGCGCATTGGAAACCTGGCCATAGGGGCCCTCCGTACTCAGGTTGGATTGAGAGATCGTAGAGACATCATCGGTGGTGACCCCGTTACCCAGCCGGATGGCACTATCATCGTCAGGCCCAGGGTAGATAGTCAAGGTGCTTTCGCTCGTGAGGCGATGATGCAACTGGTCCTTGACCGTGTCAAGAGGGACACGGAGCAGCAATTCGGTGTCAGTATAGTAGACGTGCGTATAAAGGCGGCTGATTTCCCCACCGCCGCGGAGAGCAGCGTATTCGAGCGTATGAGGTCGGAGCGCTCCGTCCAGGCACAGCGACTCCGGGCCGAGGGTGAAGAGCAGTACCTCACCATCACTGCTGATGTAGACAGGCAGGTGAGGATTATCAAGGCAAATGCCGAACGGGACGCCAATATCCTACGGGGTGAGGGCGAGGCCGAGGCCATCCTGGTTCTGGCTGAGGCCCTGGAACAGGATCCGGAGTTCTTCGCCTTCAGGCGCAGCCTTGAGGCCTACGGCAACTTCCTCAAGGAAGGCACCACGGTGGTCATGTCCGCGGGTAGCGATCTGTTCCGCTACCTGGAAGGCCCCAGCGCACCGGTCGAAGAGACCCCGTAGGCGATTTACGCCTGGTTTCCACCACTCATTACTTACCCTAGCACCAAGCATTCCTGAGCCCGCGCTTACTTTTAACACTCCGGGTCTGTAATCTGTAACCAGCACAGCCGAGTCCCTGATCTCCCTCAATCAAGGCAATAGCGCTCACCGTATGATTCTCGTATTACAATTGGACAGTGGTAAGAGGCACGTTATTCAACACAGTTGTTAAGTGACCGCTCCGTACCAGTTTTACATATCGTTCTAAACTGTTTCAAAAAAATTCAGGAGGCATGACATAGATCGCGAGTATCTGAAGGAACTTCTTTTGCAGGTGCAGAACGGCCAGTTGGACGTGGAGGGCGCCCTGGATAAACTGCGTATTCTCCCCTATGAAGACCTGGGTTTTGCCAAGCTGGACCACCATCGAGACCTGCGCACCGGCTTCCCGGAGGTCATTTACGCTCCCGGTAAAACGCCCGAGCAATTGACGCAGATCGCCCGGAGCATGACCAAGTCTTCCTCCAAGGTGCTCATAACCCGCGCAGGCCCTGAGGCGTATGCAGCCATTAAAGAGGTGCTGCCGGGAGCCAGATACAACGAGCTTGCCAGGACCATAGTGCTGAAGCATGGCGAAGAGGCTCCTCCGATCCCTGGAGTGCTCATTGTGGCCGCAGGCACCGCCGATTTACCGGTGGCGGAGGAGGCAGCCATAACGGCAGAGTTGATGGGAAATGGCGTGGAGAGACTGTGGGATGTTGGTGTGGCAGGGGTGCACCGGTTGCTGGAGCACCTGTCCATGTTGCAGAAGGCCAGGGTTATTGTGGCTGTGGCGGGGATGGAGGGTGCATTACCCAGTCTGGTCAGCGGACTGGTGTCGGCGCCCGTTATCGCAGTGCCAACAAGCGTGGGCTACGGCGCCAGCTTTCAGGGGCTTGCGGCCCTGCTGGCCATGCTCAACGGGTGTAGCCCAGGAATAGCTGTGGTGAATATAGATAATGGGTTTGGTGCCGGGTATATGGCCGGGACCATCAATCTGACTGGCTCAGGCACTTCGAGGGACTAAAAGACCAGGGACGGGGAGTTGGCAGCACGGCTTGACTCCCCGTCCCTAACGCTAGATGCGATGTGGGCTTACTTCAACGATTCGATGTAAGCAACAATCGCGTGTAGATCGTCGTCAGTGAGAGTGAATGGTGGCATGATGGGCGGGAACCCCTCGGCTACCTTGGCAGCCGGGTTCGTGATGGACTCTTTGATGTAAACGTCGTCAGCTGTGACGGAAGTGCCGTCTGCCAGCGGCCTGATTGACCCGTACAGACCCTTCCAGCTTGGGCCGACGATTGCACTGCCGTCAATGCTATGGCATGCTAGACATCCCAGTGACGTATACAGACCCTGGCCAATCGCGACGTCATCGTGATCGTCGTCCACCGTCGCGGGTGCTGTGGCAGTGGCTTCCACCATAGCGGGCGACGTGGCAGTGGGAGCGGGTGATGTGGCGGTTGGTGGTCTAGTTGGTGTAGCGGCATCCCCACTACATGCTGCGCCAATTATGGCCGTGATCATCAAGGCGATAGATAAGACCCAAATCTTCTTCACGTGTCCTCCTCTGTAGCATGGATCTAAATATAGGGCGCTTGCAGATGAAACCCATAAGCCCATGCCAGAACGTGGAGTCTATCACAGTGAGTGATGGTGTTCAATACTTCACAAAGTTTCTAGAAGGCTTATGTTCGATCAATGTGCTATTTCGGACAAGGTGTGGTTAGCCAGTCATCCCCAAGCCGAGGCTATGTCAGCCAAGCTGTCACGTGAGAATCAGCCTCCCTCACTTCGTCTGTCAATGTCAGGTATGGTCAATATACGTGTAACACAATTGTAACGGAAGTGTAACGCCATCGGAACACGCAGGCTCCAAGATTGCTATTGTATATCTTGCATAAAGGGGGAATTGATGGATACAGGCAATCTCGCGTGGATGCTCACTGCTTCGGCACTGGTGCTGCTGATGACGCCTGGCCTGGCCTTCTTCTACGGAGGCCTTGTGCGTGCCAAGAACGTTGTTAGCACCATAATGTACAGTTTCATTTCTATGGCAGTGGTCAGCCTTGTCTGGGTGCTCTGGGGCTACAGCCTGGCATTTGGAGAGGGCGGACGCTTCATTGGGGATTTTTCATTGGTTGGCCTCTCTGGAATAGACATCAACGACGGAGATGGGATGGATCTACTCTTCGTTGTGTTCCAGATGATGTTTGCCATCATAACCCCCGCTCTGATTACTGGAGCTTTTGTGGAGCGTTTCAAGTTCACCACCTATCTGGTTTTCCTGGTGCTGTGGATAACCTTCGTGTACGCTCCCGTGGCCCATTGGGTCTGGGGAGCTAACGGCTGGCTGTTCGATGCAGGAACTCTGGACTTCGCCGGTGGAACGGTTGTCCACATCAACGCAGGGGTAGCGGCTGTTGCTGCAGCTCTGCTCGTTGGCAGGAGGCGCAATCCTGGGCTGGAGCCTCATAACGTGCCCTACGTGGTCCTTGGTGCAGGACTCCTCTGGTTCGGTTGGTTTGGGTTTAACGCTGGATCAGGACTGGCAGCGAACGGTCAGGCAGTCAACGCGTTCCTTGTTACCAACACCGCCGCCGCCGCCGCCGCACTGACATGGGGTCTTCTGTCCCAGTTCCAGACGGGAAAGATGAGCGCAGTTGGTGTAGCCACTGGTGCCGTGGCCGGACTTGTTGCGATCACACCTGCATCTGGTTATGTAGGGGTGATGGGAGCCATAGCTATTGGATTTGGAGCTGGCATGTTGTGTTATTTTGCCGTGTTACTGCGCAACAAGACCAAACTGGACGACGCACTTGATGTTTTCTCCGTCCATGGTGTCGGTGGAATCTGGGGTGCCCTGGCCACTGGCATCTTTGCTATATCAGCCGTGGGTGGACCTGACGCCGTAGGAGCCATAGACGGTAACTGGGGGCAGCTTGGTACCCAGGTAGTAGCTGTAGGAGCAACCTTTGGATACAGTCTGGTGGTCAGTTTGTTACTTCTGAAAGTCCTAGACGTTATTCCTGGCCTTGGGTTACGCGTTTCCGAGCGGGAAGAGGATGAGGGACTTGACATAGTGGCTCATGGAGAAAGAGCATATATCAGAGACGGCGCAGATTAGGAAGGCAATCGCTTCGTCAGTGTCTTGAATACAATGGTATGTTCAGGGAAAACATCCGAAGTAAGCGGGTTGATTGAAGGAGGTTATCATGCTAAAGGTTGAAGCAATTATCAGACCGGAGCGGATAAGTCAGGTGACACCAGCTCTGGACGCTGTTGGGTGTACAGGTTACCACTATACGAATATCACAGGCCAAGGCCGCCAGGGAGGGGTTGAGGTATTTGTGGGCAGGGGTGGACAGACGGCCGTGAGGTCCTCAGTTCCCAAGACCCTGATAACCACCGTAATTCCAGATGAACTGCTGGAAAAGGTGATCGATGCCATCCTTGAAGCGGCCAGAAGCCCTGGCGGCGGGAATATCGGCGATGGGAAAATCTTCGTATCACCGGTGTCCGAAGTAGTGAGAGTGAGCAGCGGCGAGCGGGGCGCAATCGCAATTTAGGCTGACTGGCAGAGTCCTGTCAGGACGCCGATTAGGAGTGTAGTGATGATAAGAGGTGGTGTCACCTGAAAGGTGACACCACCTCTTTCTCCCGTGCGGGAATTCTTGAGTTAGCTGCTCACACTCCCGCGCGTCGCTGACCGCGCAGCTCAAAACAGAGGCGTAGAAACAGCAGCGCTTCCCCAGCGGAGGCTTTTGACTTGCCATGCTGGCGGTCAACAAAGGTAATGGGAGTCTCTTTCACCCGCGCATCGCCGCTCTTGCCCAGAATTTCCAGGAGCAGCTTGAACCCCTTGGGGCTCAACGAGGGAAGCAATGCCTCCATGTGACTTCGCCGAAAGGCGCCGAATCCGGAGGTCAGGTCACGTGTCGGCAGGCCCACAATGACGCGACCTAACGCCGACGCACCGCGGCTGACGATCCTCCTCCGTAGCGGCCAGTTGAGCACTCCACCGCCTCGCACGTACCGCGAGCCAATTACGATGTCGGCATCGGAGAGGGTGATTAGGAGATTAGAGAGATCTTCGGGACGGTGTGACAGGTCGGCATCCATCATGACCCAGTAATCGCCAGTAGCCTGTGCAAAGCCCGTAGTCACAGCGCTCCCCAGCCCCAGCTTTCCAGACCGTTGTATCAGCTTTATCCGGGTATCTTCCGCACCCAGTTGACGTACGACCTCGTGGGTGCCATCGGGACTATTGTCATCGACTATGATGATCTCGTAGTCCCACCTGGACTCCAGGACTTCACGAAGTCCCTCGCAAAGGGTCTGGACATTATCCCTCTCGTTGTAGGTGGGTACGACTATGGATACTTTTTCGTCAAACTCAGGCATTTTATTCTACTCGCTTACCATAGGGTAGTGAACGGCGGTATTGGCAGTCCCGTCGTGGTCTGGAACCTGGCGACGCTCGTAGATTTATTGACTATACCAGTTCCCATAACCCCGATCATTATAGCCCCTGCTAGCAACCTCCCCTGGATTACCCCTGGCATGCTGTCCACTACTCCTCATGCAAATGCCTCCATTGGCTGAGGGGCCAGCAGACCAGCCATGCCCTGGCCTTTATTGCCTTTTGCGAGACGGGGCCCAAGGAACGGCTGTCTGTGCTGGTATCCATCGAATCGCCAAGGAGAAAGAACTCGTCTTGCTTGAGCGTCCACACACCCTCCCCCTCTTGGGAGGACGATTCCTGGATGGGTGTGTCGTTAACCGTCAACACTCCCTCGTTGAGCTTTACGGTGTCGCCTGGAACCCCGGCAATCCGCTTAATCACTGCCCTTCTCCCCTCCAAGAGTCCGCGTGCGAGTACAACGTCGCCCCTTTTAGGGCTGCGCCGTATGTAGGCCATGCGGTTGAAGAGCACGTCCTCTCCGGAGACCAGTGTTGGATACATGCTACAGCCTGTGACCGTCACTCGGATGGAGGTGACAAAGACAGCCAACTTATATGGCAACCCCAGCATCCCGCGCAAAGGTATCCCCCTAAGCTTCGTGAATCCTGCCAATTTCCCGGTCTTGCCTAAAATGTTGTTCTGAGGAGCCCATTCGATGAACTCAGGGTAAATTCCGCGACGAAGAATCTGGGATGGGGTTTCAACGTGTTCAAGATAACCCCGCTACCCCAGACCCTTCGTCCGCCTTCGGCTCAGGGTGACATGGTAAGTCTCGACTTTTTGGGCAAGGCTCAACCTCCCAATGATACCAGACCTGACGGCACATGGGACCGTACGAGATTTACCATGCCCCTTGGCAGCATGGACTCATTGCTTTAAACTATAAGTTACTCAAAAACCATTTTTGCTAGGAGGTACTCATGTCTATACTCAGGCAGGCTGTCAGCGCAATTGTTAAGGCACTCCCATCTGAAAAGGGTTACGCCCACTGCGATATTCCCTGCGGAATCTACGATCCTATCACAGCTAAGATAGCAGCCCAGACTGTTCAGAAGATGGTCATGCGAATCCAGGCTCTGCAGAAGCCCGGTGCCGACGATAGCGCCGATGCCTGGACCACATACGAGAACACGCTGGGTCGGTACGTAGCGGTCAAAGAGGAGCATGCCCAGACTTGCAAGAAGGAGCTCTCGATTCTGTGGGGCGACTACTTCAGGCCTGAGCACGTAGAGAAGTACCCTGACCTCCACGATACCTTCTGGAAGGCTGCCAAGCTCTGCGGCGCAAACAAGCAGAGGGTCGACCTGGATGCCTCCAAGGACCTTGTGGCTACTGTGGACAAGGTGGCAGAGATTTTCTGGGCCACCAAGAACACCCCCTGGAAGGATACCGTGGCCGACGTACGCTTCGGGGCCTAGTTTCCGAATTGAAAGGGACTCTCCTGAGTGCCGTAACAATGCCAACTTGCGAGCGCCTCCCATAATGGGAGGCGCTCGTGTATTATGCGACGCAGGCAGCATTGGACCCTTCCCCTGAGAAAAACATACACGACTGCAACACACATGCATGCTGTGGTAACATGTATCCATGAAATTCGGAGCCTTTGAGATAGAAGAACCCATACCGGAATTGAGGAGCCCCCATGCCATCGCCACTCTCCGCCCCTGGGTGGACGTTGGAAGCGTTGGCAGACTCACATTCCGCAGCCTGGAGCGCCACTTCCAGGCTCAGGACATGGCCAAGATCGCAAGGCCGGGAATCTTCTTCGATTTCACCCGGTATCGTCCCACCATCCACACCATTGAAGGGCAGCGTCAGGTGACTGTGCCCACCGTAAACGTCAGCTACGCCCGTGGGCCGGGGGACAACGATTTTATATTCCTACATCTGCTGGAACCCCACCTGAACGGTGAAGCCTACGTTCAATCCATCACGAAGCTCCTTGAGAAGTTTGGAGTCACACGGTACTGTCTTCTTGGAGCCATGTATGACCTGGTACCACATACGCGGCCAATACTTGTAACCGGGTCAGCCACCGGGGAAGAGACTCTGAAGCGTGTGAAGAGCTTCGGCGTACATTCCAGCAGCTATGAGGGGCCAACCAGCATCGCCTCCCTGATTTCGCAGGAAGCGGCAAAGCTGGGTATTGAGACAATGGGACTGATAGCCCACCTACCCCAGTATGCACAGATGGATGTGGACCACGCCGGCCGTCTACGCCTGCTGGAACTGCTGTGCCAGCTGTACGGCTTTGACATGGACCTGGAGAGGGTCAAGATGCGGGCCAGTCAGCAGAATGAGGAAATATCCTCAGCCATGAACCGCAACCCGGAGGTAAGGGGCCTTGTGGAGCAACTGGAACGCCAGTACGAGGAAAGGGTCAAGAGGATGGAGGAGGACAGAGATGAGGAGGACCCGGAACTCTCCACAGAGGTGCAGGACTTCCTTGACCAGCTGGGTGACCAGTTCAGCCAGAACTGAGTCGCGGCTCCTCCGCCGCATTTTTACGCAGCATGCACACGAAAGGCTTTTGCAAAGGCCGTGCTCCCTTGGTTAAATAGAGATGGGCTGGGATTGCGAGCTACTGTGACAGACGCTAATGATGCCCTAAAGTCCGTAGAGAATGTACTCCGTGACTTCATTGAAGAAGTACTGCGAGAACAATTCGGGGATTCCTGGGTAGCTAAGTGTGGGGTTACACCAGAACGTGTTGACAGGTGGAATGAGCGAAGGGAAGAAGAGCGAAGACGTCTCCGGGGAAGTGGAGTGGAGGAACGCCTCCTCTACTACGCCGATTTCTATGATATCCCAACCATTCTTAAAAAGAACTGGCAACTGTTTGAGCCATGCTTTGGGGACTGGAAGACTATGGAAGTCTATCTTGATAAGCTGGAGGACTTCCGCAACCCGGACGCACACAGAAGAGAGCTATTCCCTTATCAGGCAGAGTTGATTAGCGGGATAAGTGGAGAGATAAGAAGCAAGATCACGTTCTACCGTAGCCAAAAAACTCCTTCTGATGAGTATTTCCCCCGAATCGAATACGTAAAAGATAGTTTAGGCAATTTGGCCACAAGTTCCGAAAGCTATATTAATACAGGCAGGGTATTGCGCCCAGGTGATGAAGTCACATTTGTTGTAAAGGCGTGGGACCCAAGGGGAGATACCTGCGAATCGCAGCTGCAAATATGGCCCAGTTTTCATACGATAGTCGAATATACCAAAGACACGACCTTAAGGTGGCAAGTCGGTGAACAAGATATAGGAGCCAGTATGGAGGTCAAGATTTTCCTACGGTCTCCTCGTTCTTATCATGCTCGTGGTGGTTTCGATGACATAGTTAGCTTTGTATACCTGGTATTGCCAAAGAGCTAGGACGTAGACGGAATTTGGAACTGGACAATGCCTGAAGCCCCCGACCTGGAGGTCATAAAGGACTTCCTAAACCAACGGGCCAAGGGTCTGCTTGTCGAGCAGGCCCAAGTGTTAAAACCTCTTGAGTTGCGTGTCCTTACTCCCATCGATTTTGTCCAGGACGTAGCTGGACGCTCCTTCCTTGGCTTCAGCCGCAGGGGCAAATTCCTCCTCATGGAACTCTCGGCAGAGCGAATGCTGTTGGTGAACCCAATGCTCACCGGGGCAATCCAGCTCTGCCCGCCGTCTACACGGCTGGTCAAGAGGACATCCTTTCGACTGTCATTGTCCAACGGGAAGGAGCTGCGGTACCTGGACGAGACCCAGATGGGCATGGCCTACTACATTGAGTCCTCGCAACTGGAAGAGGTGCCACGCCTTGGCGAACAGGGGCCGGATGTCCTTGACCAGTACCCTGCGTTTCCAGAGTTCAAACAGGGACTGCGCCGTTTTCAAGGGGAGATCAAAGGGGTGCTCGCCCGGGGGCAGTTTCTCGCCGGCATCGGCAATGCCTACGCGGACGAGGTCCTCTTTGCAGCCGGTATCTTCCCGTTCAAGAAGCGCTCTGCCCTCTCCGAAGAGGAACTTGGCAGTTTGCACCTGGCAATTCCCAACGTGCTGCACCACGCCATCGCCGTCCTGCGGGAGCGCACAGGCGACGATATACATCTGAAGGTCAGGGACTTCCTTGCAGTGCACGGCAAAGGGGGATCACCGTGCCCCAACTGCGGCGGAAACATTACCACCATCGGCGCGAACCACAGGCTCACCAACTACTGCCGCCAGTGTCAGCCCGGGATGCTATTGAAGAACTGACTCTTCAGTCATGCTGAAACGCGTAGCCGATGCCCATGTGCTAAACCACGCCTTGATCAGCCAGGGCGGCCAGTTCAGCCGAAGTCAGCCCCAACTCTCCGCCAAGCACCTCCCGGTTGTGCTCGCCGATTAATGGAGCCCTTCGTGAGAGGTTCCAGGGAGATTTTCCGTATATGGCGTACGTCCCCGGATATGTGAAGCTACGCCCAAGCTCCGGGTGCTCCACGTTGACCCAGAAGCCCCTGTCCTGAAGGTGGCCGTCGTCGAGCAGGTCGTCGGGGGCGCGGATGGTACCCCAGGGAAACCCGCGCTCCTGCGCTCCGTTGTATATCTCCTCTGACGTGCGGCTGGTGACAAATCTGGTTATTGCTTCGACGATGTGGGGCATGTTCGCCTGGATCACCGCTCCGTCCTGAAATTTCTCATCCATGAGGTCGTCTGCCATGCCGTAGCCGTCCATCCATTCTGCCACAATCCTCAGTTGCCTTGGGGCAAGCCGCAGGGCGGCGGTTATCAGGTAACGGCCGTCGCTGCACAGGTGCTGTAGCTTGGGGCTTACGGCTGGTGAGGCATGTCGCCCTGTATGGCGGAGTGGCACCTTGCCGTCGTATATCCAGGT
Source organism: Chloroflexota bacterium (assembly GCA_027622595.1). Lineage (GTDB taxonomy): Bacteria > Chloroflexota > Dehalococcoidia > Lucifugimonadales > UBA2985 > JASLXI01. The sequence goes on along the minus strand of JAQBZZ010000001.1, from coordinate 51,260 downwards.
AGATATGTGCATTTCAGTAGTGAGAGCGCACGCGTCGTGCACGGAGGTGTCGATGGACTGCCCCTTGCCAGTGGCTGCACGATGAATCAGGGCAGCGGTAATGGCGATGTAGGCGTAGTGACCCGCCATGTGCCATGCCTGTCCACCGCCTGGTGCGATGGGCGGCGCACCCGGTACGTCCTCTTCATCATAGCCACAGCAGCCCATCTGACCCCCAGCAGCCAGTTGAAGCAGGTCGCTGTCCAGATAGTCTTTCCAAGGCCCAGTCTGCCCGAAGGGTGTCAACGAGCACGTTATCAGGCCAGGGTTGTTTTTCTTAAGCTCGTCATGCCCCAGCCCCAGAGAGGCCATATAGCCGGGCTTGAAGGTCTCCAGGATTACGTCGGCCTTCTCCGCCATCTGTTTGAACAGCCTTCGCCCGTCCTCAGTCTCCAGGCTAAGCGTTATCCCTCTTTTAGAAGTATTGTAGTGCCAGAACGACAAGCTGCGCTCCTGGTGAGGCACATCATCCAAGAATGGGCCTACGGAGCGGGTGGCTTCGCCAGTAGGGGGCTCTATCTTGATGACGTCGGCGCCAAGGTCGGCCATGAGCTTCCCACACCACTGGCCTTTCTCATCGGCCAACTCCAGCACCCGTATGCCAGCCAGGGGGCCGGTGTTTGTCGGCGTTTCAGATATTTTTTCAAATTGGGACAGAGCCTCGTGACCGGGAAGCATGAGGTGGTCTGCACCATTGCCAATTGGGCCATTTTGTAGCATCTCGTCCATATAGGGGTAGCGGTTCAGGCTCTTGGGCCAGAAGGTCTCGTCCTCGAAGCCTTCTATGAACTCTTCGTGGCTCAGGCCAAGCAGCCCTTCGAGTATTTGCTGGTTGTGCTCTCCTATCAGGGGGCCGGATAGAGTGTTCACCGCAGGACTCTCGGACATTTTAAACGGGGCGTTCTGAAGCTTCCTGACTCCAAGCTCCGCGTGATCCATCTCCAGGTACATGCCCCTGTGTCGAAGCTGTACGTCGTGCTCCACCCTGTCCTCGTTGCTCTGGACGGGCATAGCACGCACCCCTGAGGCCTGACACTTCTCCATAATCTCGTACTTCTCCAGGGTTTGAGCCCACTCACCAATGCCCTTATCCAGCTCTTCCTGGTGCTCAAGACGCCCTGCCTGGGTGGCAAACTTGGGCGCGGTGGCCCAACCGGGGGAGCCCATGACATCCACCAGGCGCTGCCACTCCTGGTCCGAGTGGCAGACGATGACGCACCAGTCGTTGTAGCCGTCACCACTGGTTCGGTAGGTGTTGTGCGGCGCGACGGTTGGCCCGCGGTAGTTATCGATCAAGGGTGTGCCGGGCCAATGGGCGCGGTTGCCGGGTGGATATCCTTCCCGTCGGGATGGGCGGCCGTTGACGGTGGCATCCAGGAGAGAGGAGCCGTTGAGGGTGATACCCATTGTCATCTGGGAGAGGTCAACGTGCTGTCCCTGGCCTGTCATAGCGCGATGTTGAAGGGCGGTGAGAACAGACATGGTCCCATACATGCCGCCGGTATCGTCCAGATATGACCATCCCCAGCCCGCTGGTGGTTCGCCAGGCAGTCCCGAGAGGTGAGTCATGCCGGAGAGGGCCTGAGCGGAGGGGCCCCATGTGGTGTAGTGGTGGTGACGCCCCGTGTGGCCGAACCCGGCCAGTGAGACGTAGACGATATCCGGACGCAGCTTGCAGAGCTCTTCGTAGCCAAGACCCCAGTCATGCATGACCCGTGAGCTGTAGTTCTCGATTACAACGTCGGAGATGGAGATGAGGTGCTTGATGAGGTCCCTGCCCTTGGTGGTGCGCACATTCAAGGTCAGGCTGAGCTTGTTGGCGTTGGTGTCGTTGAAGTTGCCGGATGCATTGAAGTTGGGCTGCTGACCCGGCTGAATCAGAAAGGTCCGGCCAATCTCACGCAGGGGCCATTCTACCTTTATGACCTGAGCACCCAGCGAGCCCAACCAGCGCACGGCCCAGGGGCCAGCCCGTACCCACGTGAAATCCAACACTCGTATCCCGGACAGCGCCTGAGGTTTAGCACCGGCCTCCGCTTGTACCTGAATCATGGCCTTTCCTCCTGATATCTGAGAAATAACCTCCAGGTAAGAGCCTCCGCCGCACGCTGCGCGCATTATAAGCAGCGGTGTGTGGTGGGTCAAGCTTCGGCACCCGTGCGGTTTCCTATGCTACAGAATTATGCCGATAAGGCCTGCCTGATTACGATTATCCTGCAAAACCAGGGCAGCTTGGTGCCTTACCCAAAACGTCATTCTGAGGAGCCCATTAGATGAACTCAGGGTAAATTCCGCGACGAAGAGTTCGTGGTGAGGCTCTATCCGAACATGCTCCTGATCCCCCGCGGCATTTTGCCGGAGGACATCTGCTTCATCATCTTCTGCATCTGGCGGAACTGATTGAGCAGCTGGTTCACCTGCTGGGGCGTGGTACCGCTGCCACTGGCGATGCGACGTCGCCGGCTGCCGTTGAGGATGTCCGGGTTGCGGCGCTCCTTTGGAGTCATGGAGTAGACTATGGCCTCCAGGGATTTCATGTGGTCTCCATCCAGGTCTTCCGGCGACATCCGTTTGGACAGCGAAGAGAAGCCGGGTATCATCTCCAACACCTGGCTGAGCGGCCCCATGCGCTTTATCTGGTGAAGCTGCTCAAGGAAGTCCTCAAGATTGAATGTTGCACTGCGTATCTTGCGCTCCATCTCCTTGGCGCGCTCCTGGTCCATGTTCTCCTGCGCCCTTTCCACAAGGGTGAGGATGTCACCCATGCCAAGAATACGGGATGCGAGGCGGTCCGGATGGAAAGCCTCCAGCGCTTCGGCCCTTTCTCCGGTGCCAATGAATTTTACGGGCAGCCCTGTGACCTGAGTTATGGAGAGGGCCGCACCTCCACGGGCATCGCCGTCCATTTTACTCATGATCAGGCCGGTCAGACCTATTCTCTCATTGAAGCTCTGGGCGGAGTTGACGGCATCCTGGCCCGTCATGGAGTCTACAACCAGTAGAAGTTCCGAGGGCGACGTGGCCTTCTTTATCTCCTCAAGCTCCTCCATCATCTCGTCGTCTATGTGGAGCCGCCCCCCGGTGTCCAGGATGACCCACGCGGCTCCGATGTCCTTTGCCTTCTGCACCCCCCGGCGGCACACATTCAGAGCGCTGGAGTCGGATGCCTCGCTGTACACGGGCACGTCAAGCTGACGGCCCAAAGTCTCCAACTGCTCCACCGCAGCCAGACGACGAAGGTCTGCGGCCACCAGCAGAACCTTGTGGCCGTCGCGTTTGAGATGAAGGGCCAGCTTGGCGGCGGTGGTCGTCTTACCAGACCCCTGAAGGCCCGCCAGCATCAATACCGAGGGGGAGTGGTCAGAACCGACCAGCTTGGAGGACTCACCGCCCAATATGACGATAAGCTCCTCGTTGACTATCTTCACTATCTGCTGGCCGGGACTAAGACTTTCAAGCACCTGACTGCCAACGGCTCTTTCGCGAACTTTTTGAACGAAGTCACGTGCTACGCGGAAGTTGACGTCGGCCTCCAGCAGTGCCAAACGTACTTCCCTGAGACCTTCATCCACCTCTTTCTCGGTGAGACGGCCTTTACCGGAGAGGCGGCTGAAGACGGCGGTTAGCTTTTCAGATAGGGATTCGAACATAGGTTTCCTTTATGCGACTATCCCCTCAGAACACTACATCCACCCATGTCATTCTGAGGGAGCCCGTTCGCCAGACTCAGGGTAAACTCCGCGACCGAAGAATCTAAGGCGAAGTGCCGTGTCTAAGCGAGGGTTTTAGATTCTTCGCTTCGCTCAGAATGACATTAGGGCCATATCATCCTTGATGTACATGACTTAAGGGAATATTACCTTCCTTTGAGCTTATTGTAAGGTAAAGTAGGGTTTTCTCCAAGGCAGGGCGGGCCCCTCTGCTGTCCCCACTTTTCGTTCTGAGAGAAGGAACTACCCTAACAGATAGGTATTGCCACAGATTGCTCTACTGCAAGTCCTTCAGCCTACTCTTAAGGTAGTCCAACGGCGATACCGGAGAGGGGTCCTCTCCATTCAGCAGTGCCAGGTAATAGCTGGTGTAGTCTCCGAACAGAACGGAGCTGAGCATCTGTGCCAGGGTACTTTTCCCCACTCCATCCACCGTACGGCACTCCACGCCAGCCTTGCCCAGAAGCTCCTCTATCATCTGGTATCTCAGCTTGATACGGGGATGGAGACTCCAGGTATTCAACAGCACCCCGCACGCCTTCTTGCCAATCGGCTTCGGCCATTGAAGTCCGGCGATGGCATTATGGCCCGCTTCCGGCAGGAGTTCCACAAAGGCCCAGGTCTTGGCATTCTCGTTGAACTGGGTCTTCCACCTACGGGCCACCCCGGAAAGCATTCCGCCTCCGTAGATCACTATAAGCTTTCCGTGGAGGGATATAGCCAGTTCCTTGGCCGGATTGTCCTGGGTGGGTATCTTTGGCTTCAGTCTATGGCTCAGAGAGAGCAGTACCTCCGCTGCCTCCAGTACAGCCTCATCGCTGTCGGCAATCAGCCGCAGGTTTTGCAGAATGGCCAGAGGGACAAGGAAGCTGTAGCCAAGGGCCGCCCTTGGTTCTCCCACGTAGTCGATTTGGAATACAGGCACGCCTTCCTCGTGGGCCAGTTTGAGCAGTTGGCCTCCGGTGGTTACAGCAACTACTTTTGCCCCTCGTTGAATGGCATCATGAAATGCGGCGATGGTCTCCTCGGTGTTCCCTGAGTAGCTGGAGGCGATGACCAGGGAGTCCGATCCAAGGTATGGCGGCAGGTGGTAGTCCCTGCACACGGTCACCAGGGGCGACCCGTCTTTGGAAATCAGGTCTCCCAATAGCTCTCCCCCAATGGCCGAGCCTCCCATACCGGTCACCACCACGTTACGCACGTTGCGGTAGTCGTCGGGTAGGCTGAATTTCAGCCCCTGCTCCCAGGCACGAAGGCATTGATGGGGAAGGTCTCCTATGCGGTCCCGGAATCCAGTGATGTCCAGGCTTTCATGTGTTTCCGGATTGTCCAGGAAGGACGCAGCGTCGTTGACCATCAGACCCCCACCAGATTCCGCGTTTCAGCTATGAGAACATCCACCCTATCGGGGGTTTTCCCCTCGGCATAGATGCGCAGCAGTGGTTCAGTCCCAGAGAAGCGGACGATGGCCCAGGACCCGTCCTCCAGGGTGAAGCGAGTCCCATCCACATTATCGTGACGGACCACCTTTATGCCGCCTATGGTGTCTGGCCTGGCCTCCTGTAGGCGTTTCTCCAGGATACTCCGTTTTTCGGAGTCGAATGTGACGTCGTCTCTACGGTAATGGTGGGGGCCAACACGGCTGTACAGGTACTCCACAAGCTCTGATGGCCTTTTGCCGGTCTTGACCATCATATCCAGCAGAAAGAGAGCGCTGAGGACGCCGTCACGCTCCGGGATGTGTCCTCGAAAGCCGAAACCGCCGCTCTCTTCTCCACCGATAAGGGCATTTTCACTGGTCATTATGGTGCCTATGTACTTGAACCCGACGGGGGTCTCGTGTACCGGAACGTTGAAAAGCTCGCCAAGTCGAAAGATCATGCTGGTGGCCGTCAGAGATTTAACCAGTGCGCCCCGCTCTCCCTTTGTCTCCAGCAGGTACAGGGCCAGAAGGGCAAAGACTTGAAGAGGGGTGATGAAGTTGCCCTTTTCGTCCACCAGGCCAAAGCGGTCGGCATCGGCATCCAGTGCCAGCCCCGCGTCGGCGTTCTGCTTAAGGACTGCGCGGGACAGGTCAACCAGGTTATGAGCCACCGGCTCTGGCTGGCCCATGCCTGGAAAGATGGGGTTCCTTTCTCCGTGTATCTCATGCACTTGGATGTTTCCACCGCTCAGCAGCGATGGAAGATATCCTGCGCCTGCACCGTACATGGGATCAACAACCACGTTGAGGCTGGCGGCCTTTATTCCCTGTAAGTCCACCATTCTGGCCATGTGCTCCAGGTATGGCGACGCCGGGTCTATGGACTTTCCAATGCCACGCTCAAGGGCATTGGCCCAGGAAGTGGACTTGACCGCTTTGTCGGTCAGGACGGCCGCTATGTGCTTCTCCAGAGCAGCCACAATCTCGGGGGAAGCGCTCCCCGCATATTCGGGCTTGTACTTGAAGCCGTTCCACCTGGCAGGATTATGGCTTGCGGTGATCATGGCACCGCCGCCAGCCTGGTGATGGAGTACGTTATAGCTGAGTACAGGAGTAGGCGCGGCCTTGTCACAGAGGTAGGTGGTGATCCCGTTCGCAGCGGCCACTTCTGCGACCGCCAGGGCGAAGTCCTCGGATGCGAAACGGGTATCGTAGCCAACCACCAGCCCGCGCTGGGCCAGTCCCAGTTCCAGCAGATAGCTGCTCACTCCCTGGGCGCAGTACCGCACGTTATCGAAGGTGAAGTCCTCGGCGATTATGCCACGCCAGCCGTCGGTACCGAATTTTATGGTCATATTGCCACAAGAATGTACTAAAAGCTTACGGACTAATGAAAGGAGACTGCTTCCGGTTCCATGGACTTGCCGGGCCACATGACCATGCCGCGCTCCATGCGGTTACCTTTGCCCAAAACAACATTGTCACCCAGGATGCAACGTTCGCCCACCCTCGCTCCCTCACCGATGCGCGCGCCGTCACCAACGATACATCCCTCCAGTGCCGCTCCACTCTCCACCATCACATTCTGCCACAGGATGGAACCCTGTATGGTGGCTTCCTTGCCAACTACACATCCGGCCCCCAGTACAGACGGCCCTTGAACAAGAGCTCCAGGCCCTATGGAGCAACCCTTTCCCAGTAGGACAGGCCCCAACACCCTGGCCGAGGGATGTATTGAACTGTGTTCATGACTTGCGCTGCTGGCCTCTGTCCAATGGTCGGTTGAGGTTGTCGTGAGGAGGTCATGATGTACTCGCAAATAACTGGCCGGAGTACCGAGGTCCATCCAGTATGGGCGAGCCTGGTATCCATACACAGGTATGCCCATCTCAAGGAGCTTGGGAAAGAGGCCTCGCTCGAACGAGTAGGGCTCGCCGGATGGAGCGTGGGCCAGCACCTGAGGCTCCATGATATATATACCCCCGTTGATCCAGTTGCTCGTCGTTTCACCAGGGGCAGGCTTCTCCAGGAAACGTAGGACCCGACCTGTAGAATCGGTTTCCACGACTCCGAAGGCCGATGGATCTTCCACAGGTGTGAGGAAAAGAGTGACCTGGGCTTTCTCCTCTCGATGAAATCGAACCATAGCTCCCAGGTCAAGGTCGGTGAAGATATCACCGTTGAGGACGAAGAACGTCTGGTTCAGTTCCTTCTCCACATTCTTGACAGCCCCCGCTGTTCCAAGGGGCATCTCCTCAAGCACGTAAGAGAGGCCCATGCCTATGCTCTCTCCACGTCCGAAATGGGCCTCGATTATATCGGGAAGATAGCAGACGGTGAGGACTGCGGAGTCGACTCCGTGGCCCCGAAGGTGGCCCAGCATGTGCTCCATGAAGGGCCTGTTGAGAATGGGCACCATTGGCTTCGGTATGTTGCAGGTCAGGGGACGCAGGCGGGTGCCCTCCCCGCCGGCCAGGATAACGGCCTTCATTTTGTGGACCTCGCGCTCAGGCCGTGGCCTGTCCTTTTTTCCTTACCACCCTGAGGCCAGCCTCTGCTCTGAGGATTTCCGCCTTGTCGGTGCGCTCCCAGGGAAACTGCACATCTTCCCTTCCGAAGTGGCCGTAGGCGGCCGACCGCTTGTAAATGGGCTGTCGAAGGTTCAGGTTGTTGATGATGGCAGCAGGGCGGAAGTCGAAGTGCTTGTGTAGAAGCTCGATTATGGTGCTGTCTTCCACCCGTCCGGTACCGAATGTCTCCACAGATATGGAGATAGGGTGTGCCTTGCCTATGGCATAGGAGACTTGTATCTCCAACCTGTCGGATAGGCCGGCGGCAACGATGTTCTTGGCCGCATAACGTGCCATGTAGGCCGCCGAACGGTCTATTTTGGTTGGGTCCTTGCCGGAGAATGCTCCACCGCCGTGACGCGCTACTCCTCCGTAGGTATCCACAAGTATCTTGCGTCCTGTGAGGCCGGTATCGGCCACCGGCCCGCCAACGACAAACCTTCCTGTGGGGTTGATAAAGACCTTTGTGTTGTTGTCCCACAGGCCTTTGGGCACCACCTCATTTATGACAAGGGAGGTGATATCCCGCTCGATAACCTCCTGGGATACCTCTGGCGAGTGCTGGGTGCTTACCACCACCGCCTCTATTCTCTTTGGCACGCCGTATGCGTATTCCACGGTGACCTGGGCCTTGCCGTCCGGCCTGAGGTACGGAATGATACCCTCTTTGCGGACGTAGGCCAGACGCTGGCACAGCTTGTGGGAGAGGTCTATCGACAGTGGCATCAGCTCGGAGGTCTCGTTGCAGGCAAAGCCCACCACCATGCCCTGGTCACCGGCGCCTATCTTGTCGGGGTCATCGTTCGTGTAACGTGAGCCCTTCTCCTTGGCCTCCTGGGAAGAGTCAACACCCAGTGCGATGTCCTTGGACTGCTCCTGTAGAGACACAATCACACCACAACTCTTGGAATCGAAGCCGAAGTCGGGGTTGTTGTAGCCTGCGCCGTGTATGGTCTCGCGTATGACGTTTGAGACATCAACGTAGCTGTTGGTGGTGATCTCGCCCATCACCACTACCAGTCCGTTGGTAACACATGTTTCGCAGGCGACCCTGGCCTGCGGGTCTTTGGCCAGGATGGCATCCAGGATGGCGTCCGATATCTGGTCGCACAGCTTGTCTGGATGGCCCTCTGTTACCGATTCAGAGGTATACAGATAAGATGGTGAATCTGTGAATGCAAAACCCATTTTTTTCCTCCTAGATAGTCTACTTGGATTCAGTGCTGTGGCTATTATCCTAAGCCATATACATCAGAATATACCTCATAGATTTATGGAACTTCTTTTCCTTTGCTCAGCACGATAACTGTCATCTCCTATGTCCGCACCTTGGGCGGACATAGTGCGAAAGATTCTTACGTGCCCTCTTCCCAGCTCTCCAGGTACTTTTTCTGCTCCTCAGTGAGGGAGTCCATAGCAATACCCAGGGAGCTGAGCTTGAGCTGGGCCACCGTCTTGTCTATCTCCGTAGGCACAATGTGAACGTCGCGTTTCAACTCATCCTTAAGGCCAACCAAATGCTCTATAGAGAGGGCTTGGTTGGCAAAGCTCATGTCCATCACACTGGAGGGATGGCCTTCGGCAGCGGCTAGATTGATGAGGCGTCCTTCTGCCAGTAGGTACAGCATTCGACCGTCCTTGATGGTGTACTCCTCAACAGAGGGGCGGACATGTCGCTTGCCCGTCGACACGGACTCCAGGTAAGGTATGTTTATCTCGGAGTTAAAGTGGCCGCTGTTGGCCAGAATAGCACCATCCTTCATACAATCCAGGCTGGGGCCGTCTATGACCTTGACGTCTCCGGTGGCGGTAATAAAGATGTCACCTATTTGAGATGCCTCCAGAATCGGCATGACCTGGTAGCCGTCCATGACGGCCTCCAGGGCCCTGATGGCATCCACCTCGGTTACGATGACGTGTGATCCCATGCCGCGAGCCCTCGATGCAATGCCCCGACCACACCAGCCGTACCCGCAGACCACCACGTTCTTCCCGGCCCAGAGCACGTTGGTGGCGCGAGTGATGCCATCCAGGGTGCTCTGTCCAGTCCCGTAGCGGTTATCGAACAGGTGCTTGGTGTCCGCGTCGTTGATGGCGATGATGGGATACTGAAGCTTGCCCTCCTGGGCCATGCTCCTCAAACGTATGACGCCTGTAGTTGTCTCCTCGGTCCCGCCCCTAACGCCGGGCAGGAGGTCTGTTCGTTCTTTGTGGAGAACCGTCACCAGGTCTGCGCCGTCGTCCATAGTGTAGTGGGGCGCATGATCAAGGGTGGAATGAATATGCTTGTAGTAGGTGGCGTTGTCCTCTCCGTGGATAGCGAAGGTCGGTATTCCGTACTCGCTCACCAGCGCGGCGGCCACATCGTCCTGGGTGCTCAATGGATTGCTGGCGCAGAGTGCCACACTGGCCCCGCCATCCCTGAGGGTGATTGCCAGATTGGCCGTCTCCGTGGTTACGTGGAGGCATGCAGATAACCGTACACCCTGAAGGGGCTTCTCTTTGATGAAGCGCTCCCTTATGAGACGCAGAACCTTCATCTCCCTGGCAGCCCATTCGATACGCAGAACTCCCTGGCTGGCCAGATCTGGGTCTTTCACATCTCCTTCGACTTTGGTTACCATCCTCTAGCTACCCTCCTTACAAAATAAAAGGGCTTAAACCTTTTTTGTCATTTTTCGTGGGGCAAAGCGCGCAACCGCACCCTCTGTTTCTCAGCGCGTGCAGCATAGTTGATATTGTGCTGGCCTGTCCACCGTTCAACCACTCCTACAGGGTGCGTCGCACCAGCTCTTGCAGGTCTGCCTCCGGCCTCGCGCCGACGTGGCTGATGATTTCTCCAGCAGCAATGGCGCCGATGCGGCCGCTGGTTGCGATATCGTAACCGTGGGTGATGCCGAAGAGAAACCCCGCTGCGTACAGGTCTCCGGCTCCCGTGGTGTCCACAACACGCTCCACCGACACGGCGTTGACCTGGTGCACCATGTCACTCGTGGCGATGAGCGACCCCTCCGCGCTGCGGGTGACCGCCACCAGGTTGCAATCGCCACGCCCGCGTTCCAGTGCGGCATGAACGTTCTCTTCCCGGTACAGCGAGATAATCTCCTGTTCGTTGGCAAAGAGAATGTCGACATGGTTCAGGATGAGGTCTCTAAACGACTCGCGATGGCGGTCTACGCAGAAGGGGTCGGAGAGGGTCAGGGCCACCTGGCGTCCGGCATCGTGGGCCAGCTTTGCCGCCTTGAGCATGGCTTCCTTTGCGAGCGGGGCGTCCCATAGATAGCCCTCCAGATACGTCACCCTGTGGTTCCGGATGGTATCTGCACCTACGTCTTCAGGGCCAAGCTCCACGCATGCACCAAGGTAGGTGGCCATGGAGCGTTGTCCGTCTGGAGTGACGATGACCAGGCAGCGCGCCGTCGGCGAGCTGTCGAGGGCGGGCGCGGTGCGGAAGGTGATGCCAAGGGACTCCAGGTCGTGATGGAATATCCCGCCCAACTGGTCGTTATGCACCTTGCCGATGTATGACCCGGTGCCGCCAAGGGAGGCCAGCCCCGCCATTGTGTTTCCAACGGAGCCGCCCGACATCTCCACTCCGGGACCCATCGCCTCGTAGATGACGGCGGCCTGGGGAGACTCCACCAGGGTCATCCCCCCTTTGGGCATGTTGTGCTTTGCCAGGAACGCCTCGTCGGCGGGAGCCAGGATGTCCACCATCGCATTGCCGATGCCGACGACGTCCTTAAGGATGTTTTCTTCTTTGTTCATCTATTGATACAGAAACCCATGCGTTCTCCGCTCACGTCCTTCGACAAGCTTGCTTGATATTGTGCCATACATTGAGACCATCCTGAGACTGCCAGCCCCAATTGGTCCATGCTTGAAAACTAAGGAATGAGATTCATGAGCTCTAGGACCCTTGGCTCTCGAGCTTCGCTTTTAGATTGCCAAGAGACTTATTCATAGAAGGATTTGCAACCAATGGGCCGAGCACCAACTTTAGAAGTAGGACCATAATCGGATTCATCTCGGCGGACACCCTGCGCTCCAGCGAGGTACCGCCATTATCCGATCTGAATGTGAACTCCTGGAGGAATTCTTGCTTTCCATCGCTGGCGGTGAAGCACAGGCGACTCGGAGATTGGCATTCCACAACCCGAACATCATTCTCAACCAGCTTCCCCATCATGCGACCTGTTCAATGATACTGGCTACCTATTCCGATTGGTCCCTCGGACACCGATCTAACCGTTAAATTATCCGACCACTCGCCGTGAAGGGTCAAATCTGCGACATAGCTGAATACCTTCTCAGGATCGGCATTGACATGGACTTTGTATATGTTAATCAGACTTGACATTGCTACCTCCTAACATTAGCTTCGTGTTCTAAGACCTGATACACACGCTAGAATCGCTACTGATATTGGTTCGACACCATAATATCACAATTGAACGAAACGCTAGTGGCCGTGTTGATTGAATCGTTCGCATCAAAGCCAACCTGACAATTTCGACGTCAGATTAAATGCAGCCCACTACGCAGTCTCAGTAATTTGCTTAATTCCGGACGCTAGGCTATCGCCTACCGTGTTCAGATTTCGACAAGCTCAGGATGAACGGGCAGGGCACGCTCCTTCGGCAGGCTCAGGACAGGCTCTGCACTCACAATAAGCTGCTTTTGCACTGGCCTGGCGAGCGGAACTTTTCCTCCACTCGTGGTGAGCCTGTCGAGGCATACGGGTGCGCCCTAACCCTTCTCGGTTGGGTAGTTTCCCTGTATCCAGGCTGGAGTGCCGGCCTCTATGTTGAAAAGGCGGGCCGTGTCAAGGTTCATGGCCGCCGCCATCTCACATGCCAGACCGCTTCGTACGCCCATGGCGCATATGAAAAGCAAGTCTTTGTCCGCGGGCAACTCGTCGATGCGGGCTAGGACATCGTCGACGGGGATGTGCATTGCCCCCGCCACGTGGCCGGATGCCCACTCATCGGGCTGGCGCACGTCTATAACAACGGCAGTGCCTTTGTCCAGCATATCCTTGGCCTCTTCCAGGCTTACACGCAGGTATGGTTCTCCCGAATCCTGTCTTGGCATACCAATGAACCTCCAAGTGTCTCAATTATTTCGGCACTTATTCCATAGCTTGAAATAAGTATATGGGCACGCTATTTTAAATACCTGTCTACCAACAGAGCGAGACGCTCCCGGGCTTCCGTCGGAATCGCTTCCCTGGCGGTTATGATGGTGTTCCCAAGGGCGGAACCACATGGACAACTCCGCTCTTCGGACAACCTTGGGATAACATCTCCAAGTATGGATTTGGAGAGTGCGGTGTTCTTATTCAGATTTGCCACCACCATCTCCACGGTGACCGGGGTCTCGCTCTCATGCCAGCAGTCGTAGTCTGTTGAGCACGCCAGCATAGAGTAGCATATCTCCGCTTCCCTGGCGAGTTTGGCCTCAGGCAGGGCGGTCATGCCGATGACGTCTGCGCCCCAGGATCGGTACAGGTGTGACTCAGCCTTGGTGGAGAACTGTGGGCCTTCCATGACAACGTACGTCCCTTTGGGATGAACCCTGGCTCCCATCTTCTCCGCACCCTGGTGAAGTGCCTCTGTCATATATGGACAGAAAGGTTCGGCAAAGCCGACGTGGGCCACGATACCATTGCCGAAGAAGGTGCTCACCCGGCCCTTGGTCCTGTCGATAATCTGGTCAGGTATTACCATGTCCAGTGGGCGTATCTCCTCTCTGAGGCTGCCCACCGCGCTCACAGATATTATCCTCTGTACGCCAAGGGCTTTGAGTGCGTATATGTTGGCCCTGGCGGGTATCTCCGATGGTGAGAAGCGGTGCCCCCTGCCGTGGCGGGGTAGAAAGGCCACGCCTACGCCATCGAGGGTTCCGGTGACGATGGCATCGCTTGGCTTGCCAAAGGGGGTATCTGGGAAAACCTCCTCCGTGTTTTGGAGGCCGTCCATCTGATAGAGGCCGGTGCCGCCTATGACCCCGATACGGGCTTCAGGCATTGTCGGCCAGCTTCCTCAGCGATTCTTTATACGGAGCTTCCGCGATGCCCCTGTCCGTGATGATTGCGGTGATGTACTTGCTGAGCGTCAAATCGAAGGCAAGGTTCAGGACGGGTGTGCCTTCCAGGGCGGTCTGTGTCCCTCTAATCCGCGTTACCTCTTCCGCGGGGCGCTCCTCTATCGGGATTTCGTCCCCGGAGGCTATGCTCATGTCGACGGTACTGAATGGGGCAGCGATGTAAAACGGTATGCCGTGCTCGTGGGCCAGGATGGCCAGGGAGCAGGTGCCTATCTTGTTTGCCACGTCGCCGTTGGCAGCAATCCTGTCGGCTCCAACGATGGCGCACTGTATCTTGCCCTTGCTCATCAGGTATCCGGCGGCGGAATCGACTATCAGGGTCGCGGGAATGCCCATGTGGGCCAGTTCCCAGGTTGTGAGCCGCGCGCCCTGGAGCCAGGGCCTTGTCTCGGTGGCAATCACGTCCTTTACCCTGCCGTCCTCCCATGCCCTATGAATTACGCCAAGGGCAGTGCCATATCCGCCGGTGGCAAGGGCGCCGGTGTTGCAGTGGGTCAATACGGTGGAACCGGACGGAATGAGCGAGGCTCCAAGCTCGGCCATTCTCAGGTCGGACTCCCTGGTCTCATGGTGAATCTCCTGGGCTTCTGCCGATAGCGCGGCTTCCATGTCGTCGTTCTCTGGTACTCTCTCAGCGAGAGCCATCATCCTGTCCAACGCCCACCGCAGGTTGACGGCTGTTGGCCTTGACGCGGCCAACTCCTGAGAGGCCACCCGCAGTCCGTCCAGGGTGGTTTTTTTGTCCTTGCCTTTCATAAGGGCTGCTGCAAGCGCCATCCCGTAGGCGGCAGTCACCCCTATGGCAGGCGCTCCCCTGACACGCATCTCACGTATGGCGCTGGTGGTTTCCTGGGGCGTCCTTATATCCATGACAACCTCCTCCCAAGGCAGCAGGGTCTGGTCAAGGAGCCTGAGATGCCCTTGGACCCACTCTATGGGCTTAGGTGAGATGGAGGATAGCTGCTTCTCGTCGGGCTTTAGTTTAGGCAAAGTGATCTTACTATACAGAACGTTGAGGTTTCTTGCCTCAACCTGGCAGTCTCGAAGCTTGATACGACAAGGCCACCTTAACAAGACTCCCAATAATACGGCAAAAGCGGAAATATGGTCAGGTTAGGGCTATGAATACAGAGACCCCTCGTAGACGTCGAGAACAGTAACGCCATGAGTGTAGACAATCGTCAAATCGGACGGCAAAGAGCTACTAGAGTGGAACATCCCATCGAGCGCCTGTTTCACGTCTCCCTCAGGTGGTCTCTGGTCGCCTAGGCGCTACATGGAGACTATGAACTTATAATAGCGGTTCCAGTCCAAAGGATGATGATTGAAAGGTTCGGGAAATAAGACGGCTGCCTTTAATGCTTCAAGGTTGGCTTCACTTAATGCCATGATTCCACCTCATCTAACAGAATTCTCTGGCGGAAAGTATACCATCTCGACATAAACCAGGATGCAAGTAAACGGACTGCCGATAATACTGTAAAAAGGGAATGAATGCGCTGGCCAATTGAGGTTGCTATGACACAACAGGCACCAAGGAGAAGGGGAAGTGGTGATCATCACTTCCCAAAACCCTCAGGACAAAAAAGGCTTCGCCACTGCACCCCCCTCACGTGAGCAGAGGCGATTGCTCCAGGGCCTTAGGAAACTCGCCAAGGTTCAGGACTTGCAGATGAGGGTCGGCCACCTTCTCCTGGCCTTCGGCTGTGCCAAGGAGCACGCTCTTCATGCCGGCACGGTTGGCCCCTAAAACGTCGTTCTGGATGTGGTCTCCCAGGTGGACCGCCCTGTCCGGAGTCGTGCCCAGTTCCTGAAGGGTGAGGTGGAACATCTCCGTCGAAGGCTTGCATAGCTTCACCTCATCGGAGAAGGTGAGGACATGGAAGAAGTCCAGGAGGTCGTGCTGGTCCAGGTATCTGCGGAACAGCCTGCCTGGAGTCATGCCCGTATTGGAGATCAGGCCAACGCGGTATCCCATTCTCCTCACCTCTTCCAGCACCTTGTATGCCTCAGGTGCAACGGGAGGAGGAAATTCGAAGAACGCCTCCGCGTACCAGTAGGTGATGCGTTCCACCACCTGACTGTCCAACCGCAGTGACAGGTCTTCATCTATGTTGTTGATGAACATGCCCACCTGCTCATCGAAGGTAACGTCCTTCTCCTCGGAGTGAATGACGCGACATGTCCTGAAACAACTGCGGTAGGCCTCCTGCAATTGCTCAAAGGAGAAGTCATAGCCCGCGTCTGTGAGGGCTTCAAGCGCCCCATCCAGGCGGCGCCGCGTTCTGGCCCTGCCCAGCTCACGGTCGTCCAGGATGAGGGTCTGCCACAGATCGAATGTGACGGCTTCGATGGTGGTCATTGTGCTTATACCATCTCCAGAAGCTTGGCCGCCATAACGTCCACAAGGCCCATGTCCGTCAGCTTCAGCTCAGGTATGACCGGCAGAGCCAGGAAGGAGAGGATGGAGAAGGGTGAGGGAACCTTGCATCCCAGTTCCACCGCCAGACGCTCCAACTCCTTTATCTTCGCAGCCACCGTCTCCAGGGGCTCCTGTGAAAGGAGTCCGGCGATTGGCAGGGGCAACGAGGCCAGGACTTTACCATCGGCTGCCACGGCCAGCCCACCCTGGTTGCCCTCGACTTCTTTGATGGCCGCGTAAATGTCGTCATCGGATACCCCGGCCGCGACGATGTTATGGGAGTCGTGGGCAACGGAGGTGGCTATGGCCCCCTTCTTCAGGCCAAAGCCCTTGACCAGCCCTATGCCGATGTTGCCCGTGGAGTGGTGCCGCTCCACTACCACCAGCTTGAGCATGTCCTTAGCGGGGTCGGCGACTATTGTGCCATTGCTGCGACTGGGACGCTCGTCAAGCCTGCGGGTCACGATCTGCCCAGGCACAATCTCGATCACCGGAAAGGTGTCGGCGGCCCCTGCGGCTAGGGCCAGGTTCGCCGTGGTAAAGGGTTTGACCCGCATGGTGCGGGTTATAGCCTGGTTTGCGGGCATAGTTGAGGTGAATGAGGACTTTCCGTCCTGGGCCACCAGGCGTCCCCGATAGTACACCTGCTGGATGTCCAGGGCATTCAGGTCGCCGATGACCAGCATGTTGGCGTAGTAGCCCGGGGCTATGCCGCCAAGGCCCTCCAGGTGGAAGTATTCTGCCACGTTGAGGGATGCCATCTGGATAGCCCTGACCGGATTGAGGCCGAGGCGAATGGCCTTGCGCACCACAGCATCAACGTCGCCCTCCTCCAGAATGTCGAGAGCGCTACGGTCATCGACCACGAGCATGCACCGGTGGTAGTTGCCGTCGTTGACAAGGGGCAGCATTTCCTCCAGGTTTTTCTCCGCAGAGCCTTCTCTTATCATGAGCCGCATGCCTCGGCGCAGCTTCTCAAGGCCCTCTTCGTACTCGGTGGACTCGTGGTCGGAGCCGATGATGGGCGATAGGTACGCGTTGAGCGCCTTGCCGCGCACACGGGGGGCGTGGCCGTCTTTGGGGCGTCCGCGGGCTGCCTGTACCTTCTCAAGGACGTGAGGATCGGCATTGATGACTCCTGGAAAATTCATCAGCTCCCCCAGGCCAAGGACTCGCTTCCATCGCAGGGCCTTGCGGATGTCGCTGGGTTCCAGAGTGGCCCCGGATGTCTCCATGGAGGTAGATGGGACGCAGGACGGGGCCATGAAGAAGAGGTCGACGGGCACTCTGCGGGCGCAGTCCATGATGTACCGCATGCCCTCCAGGCCGGCCACGTTGGTCACTTCGTGGAGGTCGGTCACCGCGGCAAGGGTGCCCCTTGGAACCACCGCCCTGGCAAACTGGTCAACGTGGAGGTAGGTGCTCTCAAGGTGAAAGTGGCCGTCTATGAAGCCCGGTGCCAGAAATTTGCCGCCAAGGTCAATGACACGACGCGCGTCGCTGTAATCGCCGATACCGGCCACACGGTCCTTGTACACGGCCACGCTGCTCTCCTCGATCTCACCTGTGAAGGTGTTGACGATTCGGGCGTTGGAAAATATCAGGTCGGCTCTGGCGTCTCCGCGAGCCACCTCTATGAGTCCCTTAAGGCTCATGGTTACCTCCTGTAAGGATGCAGATGTCGGGTAGATGGCGGTACTGCTCGTTGAAGTCCAGACCATAACCCACGATGAACTGGTTGGGCACAGTGAACCCCACGTAGTCCGGTGCCATGGGCACATGCCTGCGAGATGGCTTGTCCAGCAGCGTGCAGAGCTTTACGGAGGAAGCGCCCTTTCGCTTCAGATACTTAGCGGCGTAGGAGGTGGTGAGTCCGGTGTCAACTACATCCTCCACCACAAGCACGTCTCTCCCTTTAACGAGGCTGGTGACACCCATGCGAAGCCGTACCCTGCCGGACGATCTAGTATCATTTCCATAGCTGGAGAGGCGAAGGAAGTCCAGCTCCACGGGACGCTGCATCTGCCGTACAAGGTCGGCCAGGAAGATAAAGGAGCCTTTGAGAACGCCCACCAGCAGGGGCATCTCCGTGGGATAGTCTATTTCTATCTGGTGGGCCATGCGCTTAACGGCCTCCGCTATCTGCTCCCTGGATATGAGTACCTGCGAGGTTTTTTCAAAAGAAGAGGTCATTTGCTCCCACACGCGAATATAGCAAGGGGCTGGATGGCTGTCAACGAAGCAGGGCGTGCCCTGCACCCACTTTTTACCAGCGTTGTACTCGCCTGAACGTACTCTACTAATAGCAACGTGTGTGGCAGGACAAACCCCGCGCCCACGTCAGTTCTGATAAAATATCTGTGTACAGTTAAATTGAGGTGTTATTCGCTATGTTCACTATCACCTTCCGACTCAAGATGGACTGGTGGCTCCCGACCCTGATCTTCGGAGTGCTCGGCATTACCGCGGTGATGACGCTGCTGGACCCTGAGGGAGGCTTCTGGGCCTTCCTTGTGATAATTGTCCTTGGCCTTCTGAGTTTCTGGATTCTCTTTGGCAGCCGGTATCTGGTGGAAGAGTCGAAACTGAGAATCGTCTTTGGGCCTCTGCGCCTCACTTATCCATTGGAGAAGCTGGTGCTTGTGCGCAAGGGAGGATTGTGGGCGCAGGTGTCCTCGTTTCGGGAACCGCGGCTGAGGCTGGCGTTCTCCAGAGACAACATCATCATTGAGACACGCCCAACAGGATGGATGCGACGTGTGGTCATAAGCCCACGGGACCGCCAGGAGTTCCTGCGCGTGCTGAAGGAGCGAGCGCCACAGGTGCGAGTGGAGGGGTTTTAACACCCGCCCAAGTAATCGTGAGGGTGGAGCCTCCGGTAGTCCTGGTGGCTTTGATGTTGTTGATAACGAAGAATAGGGGCTAGATTGGTGTTTCGCTGCTGAAATCGTAACTTATGCTGGATACAGGGGATTGACGCTGTGAAAAGGCCAGTTTATCATTGCGCCATCTCGTTCCGGCTGTTACACGAACACTCAGGCCAGCCGAAATTGGAATTATCTGTAAACCCGGTAATCATAGGCTTGAACTGAGCGGTTCTACGTCACACACAGTTGTTAGTTTCATCAGACCAGGAGACTGGCGGGATAAGCCTCTCATCTGAGGGCATGTCTCAATCTTGGGTCATGAGGTAGTAAAATGGAGACGTTGGTCTCAAACATTCCCGGGGTACGGCGAGTCTTCTACGGGTGGTGGATAGTAGCCGTCGGCATCACGATTGCCATCCTCAACGGCGCTTTCTATACCTACGGGTTTGGTGTCTACTACGTCCCGCTGCTGAATGAGCTTGGCTCCAGCCGGGCGGCGCTTGGCGGCGTCATCGGCCTGGCGAGGCTGCAAGGCGGCCTCATAGCTCCTCTGGCCGGATGGCTCATCGATAGGTACGGCCCGCGGCGTCTGATGTACTTCGGCATCACCACCATGGGCGTGTGTTTTATTCTCCTGAGCCTCATCACAAAGCTGTGGATGCTCTACCTAGTATTCATTCTCATCAGCGCTGCGTCCAGCTTCGGTGGCGGCCGCCCAATCAACATTGCCGTAGCCAACTGGTTCATCCGCAAGAGGGCCAGGGCGATGGGGATCTTGCTTGCTGGCATCGGCCTTGGAGGCAGCGCCGTCTTCATGGTGGCCTGGCTCACCGAGAACTACGGCTGGAGGACAAGTGCCGTCGTCGCCGCGCTCGCCTACTGGTTGATCGGGCTTCCGCTGGTGTCATTGGTGCACCATCGCCCGGAGCAACGCGGCCTCAACCCCGACGGAGCGCCAACGCCGGTCGTCGCCAATGCAACGGCAACACCAGGGAAGCAGGAGCCTCTGGAGATTGAGCTTACGCCGCGTCAGGCATTGAGGTCACTCTCCTTCTGGCTTGTCGCCGTGGCCTTTGCCAGCTGGTCTGTGACCGTCACCGTCGTCGCTGTGTATCACATTCCATTCCTCATTGAGGAGATGGAGGCAAGCTCCGTGAAGGCAGCCAGCATAGCGTCGTTAACGCTCTTGCTATCAGTCCCGGGACGCATTGTCTTCGGGTGGATAGGAGACTTGGTAAACATACGTGTTCTGCTCGGCATAACGCTGCTTCTTCAAGGGCTGGGCGTCCTCATCATGTCTCTCATTCCCGGTCTCGAATGGGCTCCGCTCTATATAATAGTGCTCGGTCCGGCTTACGGCGGGTCGGCTGCTCTACGGCAGGCCCTTGTGGCACATTTCTATGGACGACGTAACTTCGGGACCATCAGCGGCCTGCTACAGTTCGTAGACCTGCCGGGCGCAGTCCTTGGCCCGATCTTCGTAGGATGGATGGTCGACAGCTTCGATAGCTATCGCCTTGGGCTCCAGTCGGTATCCCTGTTCCTTGCACTGGGTGCAGTGGCTCTCTTCATAGCGCGGCGTCCGCAGGTGCCGATAGTGCCTGCTGGGCCAGACCAAAACCTCATGGCAAGTCCGCAAGAGGGCACCCCTGGCACTTCGCAGCCTTGATAGTAATGTGAGCGGAGAATGGCCTTACGGCTGCTAGGTCATGGTGAAGGTGGAGCCTTCGTTGGTCTTTGTGACCTCGATGCGCACAGGGAAGGCCTCTTTCAGTTCTTCGATGTGGGTGATGACGATGATCCTCTGGAAGTCGTCCTGGATAGCATTGATGACCTGCACCAGCCTCTCCAGGCCGGAGGCATCCTGGGTGCCGAACCCTTCGTCGATGAAAAGGGTTGGTAGGGGAGCGCCGGAGCGGTGTGCAAGGAGCTTGGAGAGGGCGATGCGCAGGGCGAAGTTGATGCGGAAGGCCTCGCCGCCACTGTACGTCTCATAGCTGCGTGTGCCAAGCTCATCGGAAATTTTGATGTCGAGGGTCTCCCTGGGATCCCCGCCCCCACGCCTCTCCCGCTGTGTCTCCAGCTTCAGGTTCATGCGGTGATCGGTGACGCGGCCCAGAATGTCGTTGGCCTGGTCTTCCAGCTCAGGAAGGGCTTGCTCGATCAAAAGAGCCTGTATTCCACCCTTTCCAAAAGCGCCGGATAGCTGATCGAACACCCCCTTCTGATGTGAAGCTACGCCATGGGCTTCGACCTTTTCCACGCGCCGAAGCTCAAGTTCACGGCACCGCTCAAGGTGAGCCTGTATCACACCCCGGTCTTCAATGAGTTTCTGCTGGTGTGTCCTAAGAGCTGCCAGTTGCGACTTCTCCTCGTTTTGAGCATCCAGAACGCCCGACAGCGAGACGAGTACCTCTTTCAGGAGAGGCATGGCCTGCTGCACTTCCTGCAACCGCTGGTGGTTTGCATGTAACAGCGCCTCCTCAGATTCCAGCCCGACGGTTAGCTGGGCGACCATATCGATTGCAGCACCGGCTCTTTCTACAGCTTTGAAAAGAGTATCTCGACGATTCTCCTCTTTCTGACGGGCGTTTAGCGACTCGACTTCTCTCTTCGCGACTTCCATCTCCAGTCCGGCTCTCTCCGACTCCATCTGACGGACGGACGCTTCGTTCTCACGATGGCTGCCGGCCTTCTGTCTTCCCTGGGCCTCGTAGCTGGCGGCGAGACGCTCACACCCCTCTTCTCCAAGGTCTTCGCCGCACAGAGGACAACTGGCCCCGATTCCATCCGGCCTGCCGCTCGCCTCATGGAGCAAATCCACCTTCACTCGAAGGTCGTCCATCTCCGCTTTCAAAGCAACGTTGACCTCTTTGAGATGGAGCGCCTGCGATTGGAGGTCATGGACGTGACGCCTCTGCTGTTCCAGTTCCGGGGACGGAACAGCCATCTGCTCCAGGGAGATACGAACCTTGGCAAGATCGGCTTCCATCTTTGGCAGGCGTTCTGCGTCGGCATGAAGTTCCCCAATGCGTTTTCTTTGCTGTCCCACCCGCGACTCTCGACCCGTAGTTTCCTCCAGGACGCGTTTTTCCTCCCGCTCCAGTCCCCCTAGCTCCTGCTGAAGGCCTTGAAGTCGTTGGATTTCTCCCTGAAGGCCATCCAGCCTTGCCTCGCGGCCCTTCACATCGGTGTCCAGGGCGGTCAGTTCTCCAGCTATGGTATCCAGACGAGCCTGGTACTCCTCTTTGCGAGACAACTCGCTATCGATGCTGCTTATCTCGGCGCCCAACAGACGTATCGAGGCGTCTTCCCCCCTGGCCTGTGCCCTTGCCCTTTCAGCCAGACGCTCGTACCAGGACAGGTTGAGCACCTCGCCAAGAAGCTCCTTGCGCTTGGACGGCGTGCTGGTGGTGAACATATCGGCCCGTCCCTGGAGGATGAAGGCGCTGTTGACGAATGTGTCGTAGTCCATGCGGAGCAGGGAGCGGATCTTTGCCTCGGTCTCCCTCACGGAGTTGCCTGTGATGGGCTGGAATCCGTCCTCCGAGGAGTGAAAAAGCTCAAGGAACGTTGTTCCCTGGCGACCGCGGGAGGCACGAGCAAACCTCCTTGCCACTCTGTACCGGCCATCGCCGGCCTGGAACTCCAGGTCAACGCGCATCTCGCTCTCGCCCTGATAGACCAGTTCCTCCTGCACCCTGGCGCGGGCGGTGCCCCAGAGTGCCCAGGTTATGGCGTCCAGAAGGGCCGATTTGCCGTGGCCGTTGTCGCCGCACAGACAGGCGACGTGCACTCCCTCCAGGTCAAGGACGGGCGCGCTGTCCCGGTACGAGAGGAAGTTTTTTAACGATAGCTTAAGTGGTATCAATTTTTCCTAAATATGGTATTTACAAGATATGTAATGCTAAGTGTTTACAAGTGCATTTAAGCACTGCATTGGATATACTGGCCGGAGCGGCCTGTATATCGACAATTATTCCTGATGGGATTCTACTATAGAAGAGGGTGTCGCGGGAGGTCTTTACGTCGTGTTCCAGGGCAAGCATATGTGCTAAGCAGCCTTTGACGGATACAACCCATGTCCGTAAACTTAGGACATACCCGGGTCGAGTGTCAAAACCCCTAAGTTGGGACCCTGAGTTGTGACAAAGAGAAAGTAGGCAGATGAGCAAGAAGCCCGGTGCACTCTCCATCGAAGAAACTGCTCTATTCACCGACCTCTATGAGCTGACGATGGCCCAGAGCTACCTTCAGCAGCGGATGTTTGCGTCGGCCACCTTCAGCCTCTTCGTGCGTCAGTCCAGGGTCAACAGGCCCTATCTGGTCGCCGCAGGCCTGGAGGATGTCCTGCACTACCTGGAAGAGTTCTCCGTTTCACCGGACGCCATCGACTACCTGCACTCCACAGGTATATTCGCCGATGATTTCCTGGATTATTTGAAGGATCTCAGATTCACGGGGAAAGCTCGGGCCATCCCGGAGGGAAGAATCTACTTCTACGATGAGCCTGTCCTGGAGATCACAGCCCCCATCATCGAAGCTCAGATAGTGGAGACGCTGGCAATCAACCAGATCAACCTTCAGAGCGTCATTGCCACCAAGGCATCGCGATGTTTTTGGGCGGCCCAAGGTCGGGCCGTCGTGGACTTCTCTCTGAGGCGTACGCACGGCGTAGACGCCGGCATGAAGGCGGCCCGGTCCAGCTACATGGTCGGCTTCCAGTCCACCAGCAACGTCCTGGCCGGGAAGACGTACGGGATACCGGTATCGGGAACAATGGCCCACGCCTACGTTACCAGCTTTGAGCGTGAGATAGAGTCCTTCAGGGCCTTTGCCAAGAGCTTCCCTGAGACCTCCGTATTTCTCCTGGACACCTACGATACTATCGCTGGAGTAACCAAGGCCGCCGTGGTTGCCAATGAGATGGAGACGCAGGGACACAGGCTGCGAGGGGTGCGCCTGGACAGCGGCGACCTCTTGGAACTGAGCCGTCGTGTGCGGCAGACGCTGGATGAAGCTGGGCTGAACTACGTGCTCATCCTGGTCAGCGGAGGGCTTGACGAGTTCGAGGTTGAGAGGCTGGTGCAGGCGGGCGCTCCCATAGATGGCTTTGGAGTTGGCACTCGTATGGGCGTCTCGGGAGATGCCCCCTGGCTGGACATGGCTTACAAGCTGGTGCGGTACGACGGACGGCCCGTCCTCAAACTCAGCACAGGGAAGGTCTCACTGGCCGACGAGAAGCAGGTGTTCCGGCTACGGGACTCCGAGCAACGGCTTCGAGGCGACGTAATAGGTCTGGCCGACGAGCCTCTTCCAGAGCCCGGAGCGGAGGCTCTTTTGGAAATTTTCATGGAGGAAGGTGGTTTGATAAGACCGTTGCCTTCCCTGGACGAACTGAGGGGGCGCTTCCAGAGGGATTTTGTTGCCCTGGATGACCGCTTCAAGGGCTTGAAGAAAGCAAACAAGTACCCGGTGAGGCTAAGCCGGAATCTTCGGAGGCTTCAGAAGACTCTGGAGAGAGAGGCGGAAGAAACGGAGATAGCATGACTAAGGTCAAGGAATACATGCTGGAGTTGATGATAATGGCAGGCATTATCATTCTTGGGTTAGTATTCACCTCTGCTTTCCGTGATGACACGCCCTCCGAGGGTGAAATC
The DNA here is from genome assembly GCA_027622595.1 of Chloroflexota bacterium. Classification (GTDB taxonomy): domain Bacteria; phylum Chloroflexota; class Dehalococcoidia; order Lucifugimonadales; family UBA2985; genus JASLXI01. Next base: position 26,461 of record JAQBZZ010000001.1, on the reverse strand, counting down.
CTGGACCGCATGCAGCAAGAAAAACAAATGGTCCTGGACCAACTTGTGGAGGGCAAAATACTCTATCGTAGGTCTAAGAACTACAAGAAATTCGATTCCTCCCGAATAAGCAATCCAGACGCAGCGTGGGTGGGCCCTGAACACAAGCTAGGAGAGGCGTGGATGGGTGCGGATGCCAACGGCAACACGTCCTTTCAAATAGGCGTCTCCCGCACCCTCCAGGGAGAGCTGTTGACCGTATCAAAATGGGAAGGAGGGCGTTGGGTTTCCACCTGGATCCCGACAGGAAAGGAGATGACGGCTGAAACTGGTGCGGACAGTCTCACAACGTGGGTAGAGGGCATTTGGGGTTTGCATGAACGGTACCTGGATAACGGCTGGACATACATAGAGCGAGGGGAACTGAACGGGGAACGAAGTGTAATCTTAGAGAACCAGTACGCGACCACAAAGGAGTTTTCCCCGGAAGGTCTGGAATACATTGGTACTCCCGTATATGCATCCACCGTTAGCCAGGAGATGGTGAACCGCATTGAGTTTGTGGAGATTACCCCACTCATCCGGTGGAGCAGCCTGTGGGAATTGAGTGAGGAAGGTAAGAGAACTTTGGTTGAGGAGCGGAGGGTGATAGAGTACCAGATGCTTCCTGCGGATATCCAGATTGGGCCGTTTCAATAATTCCTCTGGCGTTAGCCTCCAGCGTTATCGCGCCACAAAGAAGAGTGCCCGATGCAGATGCATCGGGCACTCTTAACGTTTACATGAGAGGAATATTGCTGGAGCTCCGGGCCCCGGCTTGACCGGTCATCTAGACCGGATGGCTCCGCTTTAAAAAACTAGCGAAAGCCTAAAAATGCAGGGCCAAGAACCCCGTTGGATTGCCTCACTGACCTTGTCATCCACCTCATCTAGATTCTTCTATCCACAACCGCCCAGTCAGCAAGGCGCAATAAAGGGAAGTGCCATCTGTGGTTCAACACGTAGCTAAGAACCATCTTCGCCTCCTTACCCCTTGACTCCAACTCAATTGTAGTACCTTAAGGGAGATTCCGCAAGGTGCTAGTCACAGAAGGTGTAAGGACTCACGCCCTTTCGCTGGTGCCTCAGGAGAGAAGTACGTTCACCTTATGCCGCGCCCTGACGTCCCGTGCCCGAGCTACATCCACCACCAGTTCCAGCCTCCACTTCACGGTGGCAATACTCGCATGGGGAGGACGCTCCGTCCCGATGCTCAGCCTGACGCTATACTGGTTTACGGCACTGGAACGAAGCCATGAGTTGGTGAGGAACACCTCACCGCTGTGGACGTAGCTCTCCTTGATGTCCTTATGCACCTCCTTGGGAACCGTTGCAGAGCTATACAAGCCGCCCAATCCGGGCGGTGCCCCGGCGTCTGCCCTCGGCCCTACCGGCACGTTCACGGTGTAGCTCTCGACGTAATGCTCATCGCACACAAGGTCCAAACGAGCCTCCCTCACCTCGACTTCACCCCTGGCACCCAGCTCCAACATAACGTTTATGGTCTCACCCAGCTTGTATGCTCTGTCATTGAAGAGGAACTTCACGTCCAAAGGACGCAGTCTAGAAAGGGTCATATTTACTTCACATCATTTCCAAGAAATGAAGCAACATTATACTCTTAATTGAGGCTGTCTGTGCCCTGTCCACCCCTTTTGCTGTGACTCGGTAAATGTTATACTTGCAGCCGTTACAGACCATGTGAATGCAGCCTGTCTGGGGTTAGTCTGAGGGGTTTTTAATATGAGCGTAGAGTTGAAGTGGTTGGAAAAGGGCACTATAACTTCTCCGAAGGGATTCCTGGCGGGAGCCACCTATTCAGGCATCAGGACTTACACTGAGGACAAGCTCGACCTTGGCATAGTTTCTTCCGAGGTGCCCTGCACGGTGGCGGGAACCTTCACCACCAATAAGATAAAGTCACCCTCCGTTGTCATGAACCAACGGAGGGTGACTTCGGGACGCGCGCAGGCAGTCGTCATCAACAGCGGGATAGCCAATGCTTGCGTGGGTGAGCAGGGAATGACTGACGCCCTGGAGATGGCCGACCTGGCAGCAAAGCACCTTGACCTTGACCCTGAGCTGGTCCTCGCCTGCAGCACCGGGCTGATAGGAGTGGAGCTGCCGATGGCTCTGATCCGCGCAGGAGTGGCTAAGGTACAGTTGACCGCGGATGGCGGCCATGATCTGGGACGGGCCATTCGGACCACAGACACCACAGATAAAGAGTTTGCTGTTTCCTTCCATGCCGGAGGGAAGAGCTATGTGCTGGGAGGGATTGCCAAGGGGTCAGGTATGGTCCATCCCAACATGGCAACCATGCTGGCTTTCCTGGCCACCGATGCCCCAGTGGAGCAACAGTTCCTTCAAGAGGCCCTCTCCAAGTCGGTTGACTCATCCTTCAATATGATCTCCGTTGACGGTGATACCAGCACCAGTGACAGCGTTATCATCCTGGCAAACGGGGCCGCCGGAGGCGATGCCATCACATCGGGCAGTCCGTCTGCGGAAGCATTTCGACAGGCGCTTGACGAGGTATGCATCGCCCTGGCAAGGGAGATAGCCAGAGACGGCGAAGGGGCGTCCAAACTGGTACAGGTCACTGTGGACGGCGCTCTTAGTGAGAGCGATGCCAGAATCGCCGCGCGGGCCGTGGTCTCCTCGACCCTGGTCAAGGCTGCGATTCACGGAGCAGACCCCAACTGGGGTCGAATTATGGTTGCACTTGGATACAGTGGCGCTGAACTGGATGAGAGTCGCGTAGCTCTCTACATCAGTGACGTGTGTATTATGGAAGACGGTCGTCCCATACCGTACTTCAAAGACGCGGTAGTCCTTACCATGAGCGGCCCGGAGATCAGCCTGCGCCTTGATCTGAACCTGGGCAACGCCTCTGCCACCGCCTGGGGCTGCGATCTCAGCGAAGAGTACGTCACCTTCAACAGCGCCTACACCACATAATCGGTGACGGCTGCGTAGCGATAGCTGGGAAACCCCTAAATAGCCCTAAATGGAAGGAACAAGCTTGTCTCCTGATTCGCCTCTCCACCCTACCCTGGTGGTCAAGATAGGGGGAAGCGTTCTGAGCAGTCAGGACACGACCCTTCATGACCTGGTCGATCTACAGCGGCAGGGTACCATTCCCGTTGTGATTCATGGCGGCGGACAGGTGATCTCTCAGTGGATGGAGAAACAGGGGATAATAGCCAACTTCGTAAATGGCCTCAGGGTAACAGATGCTCCCAGCATGGAGATTGTGGCGGCTATACTGGGCGGCCTGGTGAACAAGAACCTGGTGGCCTCCATTCAAAGACTCGGCGGGAAAGCCCTTGGCATGAGCGGCGTTGACGGTGGAATGCTTCAGGCAGAAATCCTGGACCCTGAGCTTGGCTTCGTGGGTCGGATTATACGTGTAGACCCCGCTCCCATCCATCAGACCCTGGCCGGAGGGTACATCCCGGTAATAGCGCCTGTGGCCATCCACGCCATCGACTCCTCGGAACACAGCGGTGCTCTGTTGAACGTCAACGGGGATACGGCCGCGGGGGAGATAGCCCGTGAACTGGGAGCAGAGTCAATGGTCTTCCTCACCGATGTGGAAGGGGTAATGGACTCGAATCGCAACGTTGTAGGGAGGCTCACCGCTGCCCAGGTTGCCGATTTAATGCGCTCAGGCACCATTGCAGGGGGGATGGTTCCCAAGGTGGAGGCTTGCCTGCGTGCGCTGGAAAGGGTTAGAGTAGCCCAGATATTGGATGGCAGGAGGAGCAGGGCTCTTCTGGACTTTGTAGAGGGACATCCCTCCGGCACCAGGATAGACCAGGACGATGTTTAGCTTCCGCGGCGACCCGGACTGGTCGCCATTCCCAAACGGAGAGGGCGAAAGGCCGGTCACACCTTTTGATCCCGGCCCACTGCTGAAGTGGGGTGTGATCGTTTTTGGCTTGATACTCCTCCTCATACTTCTCAATGTACTGAGACAGGTATATACCAACTGGCTCTGGTTCGACGCCCTGGACTACCTTGGCGTATACGTGAAGATTCTGGCGACCAGGGTGGCGCTCTTCTTCGCCGGAGCCTTGACCTTTGCGGCCATCGTCACACCCAACGCGGTGTTCGCCTATCGAAACTCCAGGGGTGAGTCGGGAATGCTCCTGGCACCCCATATCTACGACATGCTGAACCGCCTCTTTGTATGGGGTATGTGGTTAAGTATATTCACGCTGGCCATCATCTTCGGTTCCGTAATAAGCGGCCAGTGGGAGACGTTACTTCGGTTCATCAGCGATGTCCCGTTCAACACAGAGGACCCGGTCTTTCACAAGGACGTGTCTTTCTACGTGTTCACGCTGCCTATGTTGAACCTGGTGCAGGGCTGGTTGCTTGGCACCATCATTACAGCCATGTTCGTCACGAGTTTCATATACCTAATCAACATCAGCATGAGAGGCATAAACCTTGCTCAGGCCATCACTGCACCTCTGATAAGCCATGCCTCAGTCCTATTGGGACTGCTGCTCCTGCTAATCACCTGGAGCTACTGGATCGACAGATACGAGCTGCTGTTTTCCTTCAGCGGTGCTATCTTCGGAGCCGCCTACACCGACCTGAACGCCCGCCTACCCGCCCTGTATATTCTCATTGCAATATGTGGCGCAATAGGGCTCCTTCTTTTGGCCAACGCCTATTTCCGCTCTCCAAGAATAGTGGTGGGCGGCCTTGGATTGTGGATAGCGGCGGCCATCATAGTGGGGGCCGTCTACCCCTCGCTTGTGCAGCGCTTCCAGGTAGCTCCCAACGAGCTGGACAAGGAGCGGGTCTATATTCCCCGCAACCTTGAGTTCACACGGCAGGGTTTTGCCCTTGACCGCATTGTTGAGGAGGACTACGATCTGGCTACGATAGCGACGGGAGACCAGGCCGGTGAGCTTGCACCCCTGACCGCCGAAACGGTGGCCGCCAATCCAGGGACTATTGATAACGTTCGCCTGTGGGACCGCCGTCCTCTCAGGAGCATATACAACCAGATTCAGTTCTTCAGGGCTTACTACCGGTTTATAGGCGTGGACATAGACCGTTACGAAATCGATGGCACCATACGGCAGGTTGTGCTGGGAGCCCGTGAGCTGTTCCCGGAGGACCTGCCAGAAGAGTCCCAGTCCTGGGTCAATAGCCGTCTCCAGTACACTCACGGCTTCGGGGTGGCCATGAGTCCGACAACGGAGTTCACCGCCGAAGGTAGACCCGAATTCTTCATCAAAGACATTCCGCCAAAGGCAGGGAAAGAGTCGCTGGTTGGAAAGGTCCCAGAGGTGACCGTGCCTCAAATCTACTACGGAGAGAACAGTGCAAACTACGTCATAGTCAACTCCAGAGAGACCGAGTTTGATTTCCCTGCCATTGATGCAAACGCAGCTGCGAGCACGGATTACGTGTATGACGGCAACGGAGGGGTGCAGCTTAGCTCCATAATACGTCGCCTTGCCTACGCCTTGGAGTTCTCAGACATAAACGTGCTCATAAGCGGCGCTATAGCCCCTGAGAGCAGAATCCAGTATCGGCGTCTTGTCCAGGACAGGGTGAAACAGATCACGCCGTTTCTACGACTTGACTCGGACCCGTACATGGTGGTGGCTGAAGGCAAGCTATGGTGGATTCTAGATGCGTATACCGTCACAGACCACTATCCGTACTCCGACCCCTACGACAACGATTTCAACTACATTCGCAACAGCGTAAAGGCAGTAGTTGACGCGTACACCGGAGAGGTGGACTTCTACATCTTTGACGAAGAAGACGCTCTAATCCAGACCTATGCCAAGATGTTCCCCCACCTCTTTAAGCCACAGGAAGAGATGCCGGAGGCCCTCCTGTCCCACATTCGCTACCCACGGGACTTCTTCTCAATCCAGGCTGAAAAGTACCTCCTCTACCACATGCGAGACACCACCGACTTCTATCGCAAAGAAGACCCCTGGAGCATACCCCAGGAGCTATTCTTCGAGACGGTGCAGCCCATACAGCCATACCACGTCATTATGAAGCTCCCAGGAGAGGAGAAAGAGGAGTTCGTCCTCATGCTTCCCTTCACTCCCCTGAACAAGCCCAACCAGGTGGCTTGGCTGGCCGCCCGCATGGACAACGACCGCGCCCAGTATGGCAGCCTAAAGGCGTTCTTCTTTCCAAGGGGCACACAGGTGGACGGCCCTGAGCAGGTGGAGGCCCGTATCGACCAGGACTTCGACATAAAGAAGGAGTTCACACTCCTGTGCCAGAGGGGGGCAAGGTGTATCAGGGGCAACCTGCTTGTTACGCCAATTGAGCATGAAGGCCAGAGGTTCCTGATATACGTGGAGCCCCTTTACATTCAGTCAGAGAGCATAGCCTTCCCAGAACTCAAACAGGTCATCGTGGCCGACGCCAAGAGGGTTGTCATGAGGGACGATCTCAAGAGTGCCCTGAACGCTCTGTTGGGGAAACGGGCAGACTCAGGTGGTGAGGATGCCACTACGCCTCCCACTGGGCTCGTAACACAGCAGCAGATCGAAGATGTAAAACAGGCCATCGGGGGCCTTCAGCAGACAGTGGACCAGCTAGAGCAGGCCCTGGAAAATATGCTGAAATCCATTGAAGCCACTGACGAAGGAGGAAAATGAGCAACTGGACAGATCTGGAAAATAAATACTACATGCAGGTGGCCCGGCGTCAGCCCATCGTAATAGTGCGTGGAGAGGGCACGCTAGTCTGGGACGAGAATGACAAGGAGTATTTGGACTTCACCGCCGGGTGGGCAGTCAACACCCTTGGACATTGCCATCCCGTCCTTGTGCGCGCGGTGGAGGAGCAGGCCCGCACGTTGATGCAGACCTCCAACCAGTTCTACACAATACCTCAGGTCAAGCTTGCCCAGATTCTCGTTGAGAACAGCTGCCTCGATAGGGTGTTCTTCAGCAACAGCGGGGCGGAGGCCAACGAGGGGGTTGTCAAGCTGGCCCGCAAGTACGGCAAGACACACCGGAACGGGGCCTACGAAATCATCACGGCGTTGAACTCCTTTCATGGACGCACCCTCACCATGGCGGCGGCCACGGGCCAGCCGCACTATCAGGAGCAGTGGAAGCCCCTCGCCCCCGGCTTCGTGAATGTGCCGTACGATGACATAGAGGCCATCAAAGCGGCCACCAACAGCAACACCTGCGCCGTCATGCTGGAGCCAGTGCAGGGTGAAGGTGGTGTCAACGTTCCCGCTCAAGGCTACTTGAAGCAGGTGCGGGAGTGGTGCGACGAGCAGGGCCTGGTGATGGTGCTTGATGAGGTACAGACCGGCATAGGTCGGCTTGGCAGCCTGTTCGGCTACCAGCGTTTTGGGGTGGAACCGGACGCCATTACCCTGGCCAAGGGCCTCGGCGGGGGCGTCCCCATAGGCGCGTTTATGGCCAAGGAGAAGTTCTGCCTGCTGGCTCCCGGAGACCACGGCTCCACATACGGGGGCAACGCCCTGACGTGCGCAGCATCCTTCGCGGTGGTGAACTACGTGATAGAAAATGACATTCCAACCTATGCCGAAACCGTAGGCCAGCATCTCAGAAATGGCTTAAACGCTCTTGCGTCCCTCTACGAGATCATCACCGATGTCCGCGGCATGGGACTTCTCATTGCACTACAGTTCAGCAGCGACATCTCGGGACAGGTGGTGTCCCTCTGCAATGAAGAGGGACTGCTCCTCAACCCCGTGCGGCCAAATGCCATCCGCTTCATGCCTCCCTTGAACGTGAGCACACAGGAAGTGGATACGGCACTGGAGCGACTGGAAGCGGCGTTGATCAAGCTAATTTCTGGCTAACCAAACCACCTGGAAGGGGAGTGGCGATGAAAGTAGTCCTGGCATATAGCGGTGGTCTTGATACCTCGGTGGCAATTCCCTGGCTGAAGGAGAGGTACGACGCCGAGGTTATAACCCTTACGGCGAATTTGGGAGGCGGACAGGGCAGAAGCGACGTAGAGGAGCGTGCCCTTGCGGCAGGTGCAATCAAGGCCTTTGTTGTTGAGGGTAGGGAAGACTTTGTACGACACTTCGTCTTTCCAGCCTTGCAGGCTGGGGCCATATATCAGGGGCAGTACTCTCTCGGCACAGCCCTTGGACGTCCACTGATAGCCCGCTATCTGCTGGAGGTCGCACACAGGGAAGGTGCGGAGGCGGTGGCTCACGGCTGCACCGGCAAGGGTAACGACCAGGTCCGCTTCGACCTCAGCATTGCAGGCATGGACCCATCGCTTCGCATCATCGCCCCAGCGAGGGAGTGGAACATGACCAGGGACGAGGAGATCCAATACGGCAAGAGCCGAAACGTGCCACTTGACCTTGGGCAACGCAGCCCTTTCTCCATAGACGAGAACCTGTGGGGACGCAGCATTGAGGCGGGGACACTGGAAGACCCCTGGCAGGAACCGCCGGAGGAGGCCTACTCCCTGACCAGGTCTCTTGAGAATACGCCCCAGACTCCCCTGTACATGGAGGTGTCTTTTAATCGGGGGCTGCCCGTGGCACTGAACGGCGATGACATGAACGGCGTCGACCTGATCCAGCACATCAACGACGTTGCAGGAGAGCACGGCGTGGGACGGGTGGACCACCTGGAAGACCGTCTGGTGGGGATAAAGTCGCGGGAGGTGTACGAGGCCCCCGCCGCTACTGTGCTCCACGCGGCCCACAGGGCGCTGGAGAGCATCACCCTGAGCAGAGACCAGCTTCGACTCAAAGAAAAGGTATCCCAGGAGTACGCCGAGCATGTGTACAACGGGCTGTGGTACACGGGCTTCCACCAGGACCTGGATGCCTACGTGAAGAGCACCCAGCATTACGTCACAGGCACTATCCGTGTGAAGCTTTTCAAGGGGAGCTGCACCGTGGTCGGCAGGACATCACCATTCTCCCTTTACCAGCACGACCTAGCTACCTACGATAAAGGAGACAGCTTCGACCATCGCGCGTCGGAGGGGTTCATCCACATATACGGACTGGCAGGCCGCACCCAGGCCAGGGTACAACCCCTTGAGCTTCCGGAGTTGAATTAGGGTGGCTAGGAACGATACCCGGACATACCAAGACTAATATGACAAGCTGATGTCCCAGGAAAAGAAGATTACAAAATACACCGCCTCCATACACTATGACCGACGCCTGTACAGACAGGACGTGGCCGGGTCGATAGCACATGTCCGTATGCTGGCGAAACAGGGCATCATTACGGACAGGGAAGCCGAGAGCATTGGCATGGGCCTGAGCAGCATCCGACAGGAGATAGAAGATGGCTCCTTTCCCTGGAAAGACGAGTTGGAAGACCTCCATATGAACATCGAGGCCCGTCTCTTCGAGAAGATAGGAGATGTGGCCGGGAAGCTCCACACGGGCCGTTCCCGCAACGACCAGGTAGCCACCGATATGCGGCTCTACTGCAAGGAGGCCATAGGGGACACCCAGAAAAACATCAAGGCACTCCAGTCAGCCCTCCTCGCCACCGCCGAGGTTAATCCAGGAGTGGTCATCCCTGGCTACACCCATCTGCAAAGGGCCCAACCCGTCCTTCTCTCCCATCATCTGCTGGCCTACTTCCACATGCTTCAGCGAGACCGGGAGCGGTTCCAGGACTGCCTGCATCGAGTCAATGTCCTTCCCCTTGGCAGCGGCGCTCTGGCGGGTGTTCCCTACCCCATAGACCGCGAGTTCGTCGCCCGAGAACTGGGGTTCGGCGGGATAAGCAAGAACAGCATGGACGCCGTCGCCGACAGGGACTTCCTGGTGGAGTATCACGCCGCGGCGGCCGTCTGCATGATGCACCTCTCACGTCTGGCAGATGAGACGGTGCTGTGGTCGTCGCAGGAGTTCGGCTTCATCCGACTGGACGACTCATACACCACCGGCAGCAGCATAATGCCCCAGAAGCGCAACCCGGACTTCGCCGAGCTGGCCCGCGGCAAGACAGGCCGGGTATACGGCCACCTGGTCGGCATCCTCACACTGCTCAAGGGCCTGCCCCTCACCTACAACCGGGACCTACAGGAAGACAAAGAGGGTTTCTTCGACACTGTGGATACTCTTCTGAGCACCCTGGAGGTGTTTGCAGGCATGATGAGCACCCTGACGGTCAACGTCGAGCGCGCCCGTGAGGCCGCCCGGGACAGCAACATTTTGGCAACCGACCTTGCCGATTACCTTGTGAGCAAGGGCGAGTCCTTCCGCAGCGCACATGGCATCGTCGCTGAGTTGGTACGTCATGCCGCTTCCCAGGGTAAGGGTCTGGCGGAGTTGAGTCTGGAAGATTACAAAAAACTCTCGCCTCGCTTTGATGAGGATATATATGCCATCAGCGTGGAGTCCTCCATCGCCAGCCGCGACGTGCCGGGAGGCACCAGCCCGCGGCGGGTTGAGGAGGCGATGAAAGAGGCACATCGCCTGCTGGAGTGGGAGTTTGGTGGCTAGTGTGGTGAACAGAGATTTGTTGAAAAGGGGGTGCCTCTGTCATTGCGAGGCCCGACGAAGGAGGGCCGTGGCAATCTGGCTGCGGGGTGCCCACCTCCAGATTGCTTCGTCGGCTGTCGCCTCCTTGCAATGACATTTGCGCCCTTTTTGTGACTCAGGACACTAGACGAGTGGCGTAGGAAGAGAGCAATGGCAAATCCAGAACATGTCCGACTGTTAAGAGAGGGCAGGAAAGCCATAGCCCAGTGGCGTGGCCTGCCCCCAGGCGAACGCCTCGACCTCTCTGGAGCCAACCTGCTCAACACCAACCTCCTGGCAACCAACCTTGCAGGGGCAGACCTCTCCAACGCCGATCTGTCCGGTGCCAACCTCTACGAGGCAGACCTATCCGGCGCCAACCTCCTGGCAACCAACCTCGCCGAGGCCAACCTGTCCAAGGCTGATCTGTCCGGTGCCAACCTCTATGGCGCCAACTTCACCGGAGCAGTATGCGGGTCAACAACCCTCATCAACTGCAACCTCGACCAGTGCCAGGGCCAGACGTCGGTGGTGCATAAAAGCCCGAGCAACATCGATATCGATACCATAATCAACTCGAAGGGAGATATCCCAAAGGTCTTCCTGATCGCCGCCGCAGTCCCCAAGAGTATTCTGGACTCACTGGTGCCAAGGCCAAATGGTGAGAACAAATACTACCGCTGCTTCATGAGCTATTCCTCCATAGATGAAGAGTTCGCCGCACGCCTGCACAAGGACTTGGAGGCCACCGGCATGCCCTGCTGGATATACGATCAGGACATGGTGACAGGCAGAAAGGTGTGGGCTAAGATTGGCCGCCCTATTAAGGACGACGACAAGATGTTGACTATATGTTCACAAAACTCTCTGGAAAGAGACGGTGTGCCGAGAGAGATTGAGCGGGCGCTCCAGAAGGAAGCATTCCTGAAAGCCACAAACGTACGGCGTAAGAAGCAGGCTGAGACGCGCGGACAGACGCCAGATTTGCTGAATGAAAACGTGCTTGTCCCCATTCGCTTGGATGACTACGTCCTGAATGAGTGGCAGCACGAGCAGAAAGCAGATGTGCTGGCGACCCACGTCCTCGACTTCTCAGACTGGCAGGACGAGGCAAAATACAAGGCCGCTTTCGAACGCCTACTTCATGCCCTCGACCCCAAGGCATGGGGGCAGGAATGAGCACCATCAAGCTGGCACCATCGATACTGTCGGCGGACTTCGCGCGCCTTGGGGAACATGTTGCGGAGATAACCAGGGCCGGCGCCGACCTCATCCACGTTGACATCATGGACGGCCACTTTGTGCCCGCCCTCACATGGGGGCCCCGTACCGTGGAAGCCATCAAGAAGTGGACTCATCTGCCTTTGGACGTGCACATGATGGTTGAGCAGCCAGAGCGTCATATCGCCTCCTTCCTGGACGCGGGCGCGGACATCATCACAGTCCATGCAGAGGCGTGCACCCAGCTTCACTGGACCATCGCCCAGATAAAGGAGCACGGGGCCAAGGCCAGTGTGGCCATAAACCCCGGCACGTCGTTGATGGCCATAGAAGAGACTCTCCAATGGCTGGACCAGGTGCTTGTGATGACGGTGAACCCGGGACTTCCCGGGCAGAAATTCATCCCGGAAAGCCCGCAGAAGATCGCCCGTGTGCGTCGATTCATGGACGAAATAGGAATCCAGGCGGAGCTTGAGGTGGACGGAGGCATAAACGCCGAGACCGCGCCGATGGTCGCCAGGGCAGGCGCACAGGTGGTGGTGGCAGGCTCAGCGGTCTTCGATCACCCCGATGGGATAGAGGCCGCGATTCGTTTATTGAAGGAACGGCTGGCGTCGGTGTAGGTATTAGAGGATACTCACAATACCACTCCGCTCCTGTCCTTCGACAAGCTCAGGATGATGGTTCGACAGGCTCACCATGAGCGGAAGGTTGGCATGCTGAGCCCTTCGACTACGCTCAGGACAGGCTGCTCGGGAACTCGCTCGCAACGACGATGCTCCGACAGGCTCAGGATGATGGTTCGACAGGCTCACCATGAGCGGAAGGTTGTCATGCTGCGCCCTTCGACTACGCTCAGGATAAACTCCGCGAAGCACCGGGAGGTATGTTGTATGCGGCACAGGTCTTAGATTCTTCATTGCGTTCAGAATGACAATGTACCCCGTTTCATTCGACTGGATGGAGTCGGATGATACAATAGGTGCCACCATGCTCGCATACGACGAAAACATCACCATAAAGGACAGGGACGGCAATGCGGTCGGGAGATGCCGTATGCTCGGGTGGGTGACTGTCACCGATAGCGGTATGAAGAGTTGGAAGGGGGAGTTTATACCCATTGCAGGTACTCCCTTTGATTTTGATTTCCCATCGATTGAGAAGAGCGGTCTGCGGGTCGAGTGTGAAGACGGCGCTACTGCAAAGATACTCACGCCCGTGGTTTTCGATGCCCACAGTTCAGGGTTCAAATGCAGCTTTGAGGGTATATGGCCGCCGCCGAGGCCGGTTTTCTTGTGAGTTTTTTGTAAGTGGGAGATACCCTGTTGACGCGGTAATGGGCGCGCAGTAGGCTATGGTGAAGTTCTCGACTTAGAAGGTTGTATGTCAGACCACGATCAAAGCTGTTCCGAAAGCCAGGAACTTTGCGACGCCCTCCTCTCTGTATTGGCAAGGAGGATTCCGAGTTTAAGAACATCCCAATCAGAAAGATGGTGCGGTTTTTTCGAGGAAGGCAAAAGGCGATTTGCATACGTAAATCATAGGAAACGAATGAATCGTATAGAAGTTTGGTTTCTGGGGGAGCCAGAGGAACTTAGTGATTACTCTGCTTCAGGTATTGAGCTAAGAAGTCCGACGACTGGTGGATTTGGCCGCCAATTCCAGGCACGAATGTTTCTCGATAACACACAGCAAGTAAATGAGGTAGTCAATTTACTCGTAGATGTTTCATATCGGCTTTCACGCTAAATCTTGAGGAAAAGCACCCGCTTTATAATTTGTCTAAATTACTTCGAGCTAATGTACCATCAGGCTACGTGGTTTCCTGATTTCCAACTGAACGAACCTTTTCCCTGACCCACTCCCAATCCACCTCATCGAAGAAGGACTTGAAGTTGTCCTTTAGCCATTCGTAGTAATCGTCCTCCGTATACTGGCAAAAGACTTCGACAAATGCCGCCTGGTCAATGTCCGCTGGGACTGTCAGACCAATATCCTCCATCTGGGACTCCAAGAACTCTTGAACAACCTGTCTGTCGAGCATTCATCGCCTCCTTTTATTTCAACCGGAAGATTGTACCGGCATGTGTGTGCCGCGACTGCAAGTCGCACTTACACAAAGTTTCGCCGCAATTGACACTGGTATGGGCTAACTCTAGAATGGTCGTAGTCGGTGGAGGAGTCTCTCTTCTGGTGGGGGCTGGCTTTGAATGAAGCAGCACCTGGAACGGTAAGGAGGCAGCATCGTGGCGACAAAGGCTTATGTGTTAATCGAGACGGCGGTTGGTAAGACCAAGGATGTGCTCAGGGTCCTTCAACAGATGGAAGGGGTCAAGGAAGCCGACGCTGTGACTGGGGAGTACGACATTGTGGCTGTGATTGAGGCGGAAAACCTGAACAGCATCGGGGAGTTGGTGACGGGGGGCATCCACACCATCAGCGGGATACAGCGGACGACGACCTATCTGTCGATGAGCGTGTAGTAGAGGCTCAGCCACCCCACTAGGTTGCTGCGCTCGGGGACTCGCTCGTAACGACGATGCTTTGACGGGTTCACCATGCGCGGTGGGCAGGAAGGGCACACACAAGATATGGCTGAGGACTGCGTCTTTTGCAAAATCGGACTGGGGGAGATACCCGGCGAGCTTCTGTACAGCGACGACCTGGCCTTTGTGATACGGGACATCAACCCCAAGGCACCCACCCATCTCCTGGTGATTCCCTCTGAGCATGTGACGTACCTCACGTCTTTTAACCAAGACAGGGAGGCTTTGCTGGGGCATATGGTTCTTGTGGCAAGGGAGATGGCCCAGCGCGAGGGTCTGGCGGAATCGGGATACCGGCTGGTGATCAACCAGGGGTCGGACTCAGGGCAGGAGGTCCCTCATTTACACCTGCATGTGTTGGGGGGCGGTCGCCTGAGTGTCATGGGGTAGCCAGGGCACGCCCTGCACCCATAATAAGCTGCTATTCTGGTCTGGCAAGTGGGATTTTCCCCGCTAGTCATTTGACAAGCATGTCCTGAGCGGAGCCGAGGGTCTCATCATCAGCTGGCGATTAGTGTTGAGTGGGGTGGGGGGATTACAAAAAGGGGGAAAAGTATTGGCAGTTAATGAGGTGAATCTAGAGGATGATGGAGTCCACATTCTGTGGGACGATGGACATTCCGGCTATTATCCCCACAGGTATCTGAGAGGCCATTGCTGCTGCGCCGGGTGCGTTGAGGAGATGACGGGTCGGCGTAGGGTGGCGGAGGAGGATGTGAGGGAGGATGTTCAGGCAATAGACTGGATGCAGATAGGGCGGTACGCCGTGCAGTTTCTGTGGAGCGATACCCACGATTCCGGTATCTACCCATTTGACCTGCTGAGAAAGCTGTGCCGCTGCTCCGAATGTTTTGTGGGGGAGAACGAGACTTAAGGGCCATCTCACGCGCTTCGGCAGGCTCACCATGAGCGGAGAGTGGGATGTCATGCTGAGACCTTCGGCTCCGCTCATGATAAACTCGGCGAAGCATCTGAAGCGTATGTTGTATGCGGCAAATGTCTTAGATTCTTCACTGCGTTCAGAATGACAAGTTTATTTTCTGCTCACGCCCTTCGATAAGCTCACCATGAGTGGTGTGGATGCTGAAAGCGGGTGCTGGAAGGGCCGCGTAAAGGCCTGGTCGTCCTTGACACTCCTCGTGTCTGGCATTAACATCAAACGATGCCCTTGATGCAAGAGAGGGCACGGATTTTCCGGGCTGATTAGCCTGGATAGAAAGGAGGGTGAAGGACAGTGGATGCATTGATAATTGTCCTCGCCGTCCTGGTCGCCCTAGGAATAGGGGGAGCAACCGGGTTCTTTTTCAGAGCTAGCATATTTGGTAAACGGGTGAAGAATGCGGGAGAGGAAGCCTCTCGCATAGTGGCGGAGGCTGAGGAACAGCGGAAGAGGGCTCTCTTGGAGGCCAAGGAAGAGGCGTTGAGTATGCGCACCTCGGCGGAGGCGGACCTGAGGGAACGGCGCTCGGAGTTGCAGAGCCAGGAGCGGAGGTTGGCCAATCGTGAGGAGAACATAGAACGGCGCTCGGATAACCTGGACACAAGGGAAAAGAGCCAGGCAATCAGGGAGAAGGCGTTGGAGGAAGGGCACGCTCAGCTTGAGGCGATGAAAAGCCAGGAGTTGGCGGTCCTTGAGGACCTCTCGGCCCTCTCTGTCAACGACGCCAAGGACATTCTCATGAAGAAGGCCGAAGACGAGATTCAGTACGAGGTGGCCCGCCGCTATAGGGATGTTGAGCAGCTTGCCAGGGAAGACGCGGACCAGAATGCCCGCAAGGTGCTGACTCTGTCCATCCATCGTTTAGCTTCCGACGTAGTCTCTGAGCACACGGTTAAGGTAATCCCACTTCCCAACGATGAGATGAAGGGTCGTCTCATAGGGCGCGAGGGACGGAACATTCGCGCGATCGAGGCCGCGACGGGGGTCGACCTCATCATAGATGATACCCCTGAGGCCGTTACCATTTCCTGCTTTGACCCTGTGCGGCGGGAGGTGGCACGACTGGCTATCACCAAGCTCATTTCAGACGGCAGGGTGCACCCGGCCCGGATAGAAGAGGTGGTGGAGAAGACCCGCCTGGAGGTCGAGGAGAACATCCGGGAGGAGGGCGAGAAGGCCGTTTTCGATGCAAAGGTGCGAGGCCTGAACCCGGAGCTGGTCCGGCTGTTTGGCCGGCTGAAGTACCGCTACAGCTACGGGGAGAATATCCTTCAGCACAGCGTGCAGGTATCCATCCTGTCTGGCATGATTGCCGCGGAGATAGGCGCAAACGTAGAGGTGGCCAAGGTCGGAGGGTTGCTGCACGACATCGGCAAAGCCCTGACCCATGAGGTGGAGGGGACCCATGCAGAGATCGGCGCTGAGGTGGCCCGCAGGTATGGAATAGCGCCTGAGATAGAGCGGGCCATCATGGAGCACCACGACGAGGAACGCGGGTCGGTGGAGGCTTTCATAGTGGCTGCCGCGGACGCCATCAGTGCTGCCCGCCCAGGGTCTCGCAGAGACAGCTTGGAGCACTACGCCAAGCGACTGGAGGCACTGGAAGAGGTGGCGCTGAGCTTCCCCGGTGTGGACAAGTGCTACGCCATTCAGGCCGGCCGGGAGGTGCGTATTCTGGTCAAGTCCGATCAGGTTGACGATGTGACGTCCTCCAAGCTGGCAAGGGACGTGGTAAAGAAGATTGAGGAGACTCTGGTATACCCTGGCCTGATCAAGGTCACGGTAATCCGTGAGACCCGGTCGGTGGAGTTCGCCCGCTAGGAGATCACTGGAAACAACGTTTTTCAGAGTTTGCGGAAACATACAGGCGCTGGAACGCGTTGTAGTGGCCTGACTGCATAGGCCACACGTTGGGAGACGGTGATTTGCGGGTCTTGATGATTGGTGATGTAATCGGTAGGCCTGGAAGGAGGGCTGTAGAGTCCTTGCTTCCTGGCCTACGCGATGAGTACGGTATAGACCTTGTGGTGGCCAACGGTGAGAACGCGGCCGCTGGCTTTGGTCTTACGCTGGATACTGCGCAGGAGTTGTTTGACTCCGGCGTGGACGTCATCACCTCCGGGAACCATATCTGGGACCAGAAGGAGATAATTCCTCACCTGGACACGGGACTGCCCATACTTAGACCCCTGAACTATCCTTCGACGACGCCCGGAAAGGGGTATGTCGAGGTGAAGGGAGTCGTGGTGGTCAGTCTGATAGGCCGGGTGTTTGTGGGCAACTACGATGATCCCTTCCGCGCTATGGACGCACTGCTAGCGGAGTTGGGTGATAGCCACCGAATGATCCTGGTGGACTTTCATGCCGAGGCCACGTCGGAGAAGGTGGCGATGGGCTGGTACCTGGACGGCCGGGTCAGCGCACTTGTCGGGACTCACACTCACGTTGGGACTGTGGATACGAGTCTCCTACTCAAGGGGACTGGCTACGTGAGCGACCTTGGAATGGTGGGGCCGTGGCACTCCGTCATAGGCAGTACCATAGAGGACGTGCTTGAACGTTTCCTCAACCAGACCCCACGGAGACTCGCGGTGGCCAGCGGGGCGGTCACGTTCGGCTCCGTAATGGTGGACATAGACGAAGCTACGGGCAGGGCCAGCCAGATTGTTCGTGTGGATAGAGAGGTGGAATAGACATGACCAAGGTAGACCTTCACCTGCACACGACCTGTTCGGATGGCCGTTTGACACCGACGCAGATGGTTGAACTGGTTGCTGAAAGAGGCCTGCAAGTGGTGGCCATAACCGACCACGACTCCACGGAAGGGCTTGCCGTGGTCTTTGAGGTGGCGAAGAGGTTCCCTCAACTTTCCATAATCCCAGGTATAGAGCTGAGCACCGATATACCTGGCAACGAGATACACGTCCTTGGCTACTTCATCGATTACTCGGACGCCGACTTCCAGCGGACTCTGAGGGAGTTCCGTGACGGCAGGGTGGGCCGGGCGCGGGAGATGGTCGACAAACTTGCAGCTCTTGGGTTGCCTGTGGACTGGGAGAGGGTGCTTGAGCTGGCAGAGGGCACTGTGGGACGTCCTCACATCGCTCAGGCCATGGTTGAGAAGGGGTATATTACATATCCTCAAGAGGCATTTACCAAGTATTTGGGTCGTAACGGCCTCGCATACGCGGAAAGAGAGAAGCTGACTCCCGCGGAGGCGGTTAGACTAATCACTGGGGTGGGAGGCATCCCAGTCCTGGCACACCCGCGTGAGGTGGATAATGTGGAGTCTCTGCTGCCTGGACTGAAGGCTGCCGGGCTGGTGGGTATGGAGGTGCACTACGGGACCTATTCGCCATCTGAGGTGAAGGGGTTTGCAGCAATGGCAAAGAGGCACGGGCTCATTGCCTGCGGTGGCAGTGATTATCACGCGCTTGGCACGCCAGGAGAGGTGGAACCAGGATCCGTTGGCCCCCCGTTGGAGACTGCGGAAAAGCTGTATGCCCTGGCCGGAGAAACGGCTAAACTCGGCCAATAACGGTTGAGGAAAGCGTGCTACGTTGACTTCGCTCCTGATTCCTGCCGACCCTTTGTCAATTCGAGATATACCTGGCGCGCCTCATGGGAGGAGGGCTGTGTTATGACGGAAGCCGGGGTGGTCCTGCTGGCCTATCTCATAGGCTCTATACCTATGGCCTACCTTGTAGGACGATCTCTGAAGAAGATAGATATTCGCCGATATGGCAGTGGTAATGTGGGTACGTCCAACGTATGGGTACACGTGGGGAAGTGGGCCGTCGTTCCACTGGCGGCGTTCGACGTTCTTGTGAAGGGAGCGTTCCCCGTTTACCTGGCCCGGGAGTTGGCTGCTGACCCCTGGATATCGGTGCTCGCCGGCCTGGCCACGGTGGCTGGACACAACTGGTCACTGTATTTAAAGTTCACGGGCGGAAGAGGCATTACGGTGGTCATCGGTGTCCTGCTGGTACTGGCGTCGAAGGAACTGGCGGTAGGGCTGATGGTAGTCCTGGTGGGCTGGCTCATCTTCCGCAGCAGCGCTCTGTGGGTGGGAATCTCCATGGTGTTGATCCCGGTGTGGAGCGTGGTATTTGGGGAGCCTCTTTCCGTTACGGTATTATGTGTTGCCCTGGTGGTCATAGTGGCTGCCAAGCGACTGATGTCCAATCGAGGTACGGTTGTGCAGGGGATTCCGTGGCGTAACTTATTCGTGCAACGTCTCCTCTACGATAGAGACGTTGCCAGCAGGGACGAGTGGGTCCACAGGACCCCTTCTGAGGAGTAAGACGATGGCTGACATGGAACTCAGTTACTGCGTCCGCCACCCACAGGTGGAGACACGTTTATCCTGCAGCAAGTGCGGTACGCTCATCTGCCCTCAATGCCTTGTCCATGCTCCGGTTGGTGTGAGATGTCCTGACTGCGCCCGGGTGCGCGGACTACCCACCTTTGAGCTTGGCATTGCGACGCTCGCAAGGGCTGTGGGTACGGGCGTTGTCCTGGCCGGTATCACTGGTCTGCTGTGGGGACTCATCTTCTTCGATCTATTTCGCATACCCTTCTTGCCCTGGATAGCCGTAGTTGGAATCGGCTACGTGAATGGAGAGGGGATAAGTTTTTCTGTGAACCGCAAACGGGGAAGATACCTGCAATACATTGCCGCGGCGAGTGTGGTGATGAGCTATGTGGTGGCAGGGCTGGTGAGTCCACTGGTGTTTGTGTTCACTTTCCCGAGTCTCTTCTTTTTGATGATGCTGGCTGTAGGCGTTTACGTAGCTGCCAGTCGAGTGAGGTGAGGGCAGGACAGGGCACGGGTGAACCCTGCACCCATATTCGGGTAGTGTTGCGCTGGTCTTGGGCCTCTGGTATATTGGGTTTCTGTGGGGCTGTAGCTCAGTTGGGAGAGCACCTCAATGGCATTGAGGGGGTCAAGGGTTCGAATCCCTTCAGCTCCACCTCTCGGGGTAAAATCAAGAACTGTCTCTCGATCACCCGCCTGGCCTGTCGGAACTGGGAGTCCATAACGGATAATTACGTGATCTCGATCCTTTACGATCTCTGTGATGAAGGATTTGAGAACAGTTCGTCGTTCAGCTACTGTGCCCAGCTGGAGAATCTCCGGCAGCTCGCTTAGATACCCTACGATGGCCTCTCGATCGAGAAGCTCATTTCCTCCATTCTCTATTGCTTCCTTCGATTCACTTATCGCACGGGCCAAGTGTTCTCGTTTGGTCCGCAAATCCTGAATGCGTGGAGCTAGATCATCAAGGGTCAACTTGCTTTTCTCAACTGCGTCGTACAACCGATCCAGGCGTTGGTCTATCTCTGAGGCCTGATTATTCAATCCGTCGATGCGATCCCCCAAGCCCGCTAGAGAACGTGATAGTTCTTCGTTGGTAATCCGAAGCAGTTCCTCAATGTGATCACTTTTCATGATAACTTCCTGGACAGCCTCAGTTACCAGTCGGTCCAACAGGTCCCGCGGTGCGGAGGTCATAGAGCAGGCTGTACGGCCCAAGCGATAGGCGCTGGCGCACACGTAGTAGTGGAACTTACCTGACTTAGCAGCCATTCCATACATGGAGGCACCACATTCGGCACACCGCAGGAGACCACTCAGCAGATAGGGACTGGACACACGTCGAGGTGCCGCCACACGCGGAGCCCGACCACGGAGGTCACTTTGTAAAGCTTGAAAAGTCGGCGGATCTATTATTCCAGGGAAGGCGTTGGCGACCCGAACTGGAGCCAGGCCGCTGTCTCGATGATACTTGCCGTTAGTTCCCCAGACCAACGTCCCGGTGTAGATTTCATTCGTCAGCAGCCTATGGACTTGTCCGCGACCCCATCTCTTACCCTTAGGTGATGAGACTCCATCCTCGTTGAGACCATTCGCGATCTCCTTGACACCTTTCCCGCCAAATGCCTCCTCGAAAATCCGGCGGACTACCCATGATACGGTCTCGTCCTCTGCCAAACGTACCCGCTGCTTGGAGCCGTCGTCGACTAGCACCCGCCGGTAGCCATAGGGTCTACCCGAATTGACCCAAAATCCTCTGGATGAGGCTTCACGCATACCGCGAACAACGTCCTCGGCAAGATTGGAGGAGTAGAATTCATCAATGACCTCGATCATTCCCTCCAACATCCGACCAGTTGGGGTGTTGTCCACAGGCTCGTTGATGGAGATAACCTGAACCCCATGCTTGCGGAGAAGAGATTTATGAATTATGGAGTCCTCTCGATTCCTCGCAAATCTGGAGAGCTTCCAAACTAGGATTCCTCCAAATGGCCGAGCCTTCTTGCGTGCCTCTGCAATCATCTCCTGAAAAACGGGTCGATTGACGGTCCTGCCGCTCTCCGCTTCGTCCACAAACTCCCTGACCACCTGGTGGCCATGACGTACTGCATACTCACGCAACGCCTTGAGCTGTGCCGAAACCGATAGGTCCACGTCCTGTTTATCGCTTGAAACTCTGGCATAAAGTGCCACTCTCATGATTCCCTCCTTCTTATCCGATCCGACTCACACCATCCCCAGTTGTCTGCACTGGGAGCAACTGCCCATTACGATGCCGAGAAGAACTATGTCTCCCAGAGTGCGGCGTAGAGGTATCGAGTTCTGTTCCAGCTTTCTTCGCAACTCACGGATTCTTCGTACCTCATCCCTTAGCATCAGGCCTTTGGCTACTTTAACAAAGGCAGTACGAGCTCGCTGCAAATCATCCTCGGACGATCCTGTTGCCACAGTAGACCCCCCAAAATGGAGCTGTGTCTCTGACATGCGAAGGTCCTGAAGTCGGTCTTCGAGGGCTTGGGATGTCTCACTCTCGATCGCAATGCGGCACACCCAGGTAACAAATAACCTATGAAGCCCAGTCGTGTTTCCGTTTCCATCTGTCACGGGGAATTCGCTTGATCTGGCCGATCGATTCGCGGCGGTGGCTCCTAAATCTGTGCAAAGTTCAGCATAACTTAGCAAGTCTGAGAGCCAGATATCCACATCACCCCAAAACCTTCGATCTTTCCTTAGGTGCTCGCGCAAGAACTCGTTCATTCGGTCTGAGTCGCTGATCTCTTCTGAGCCCACATCGAATGCAATGCCACCGCGAATAGCGTTCTCGATGAGTTGTGCTCTGGAAGAGTCAGCGGGAATTGCAAGTAGGTCCGTGAATCTATCCATTGGGGGTACACGCAATCGACCTCGTAGCATTGAGACTGCATTCAGCAGGCCGGCCTGGTGTTTAGACACTGCTGAGCGGAACATGTCGACACGTGCCAGACTGAGGTCTCTTTGCTCGCTGGCCATTCCCACCTGATTTTGGATCGTTCGAATGTTCCGGCCCGTTGTCTTGGCAATCTCGGACATTGTTGTCTGTCCAGATTCGACTGCATCAAGCCACTCCTTGCGCTGTTTGGCCGGTATGCTCTTACCTCTTGTTTGTTTCGCCATGATTTCCCCCTTGACAACAATGTTAACCAGTTGCTAGCTATGCTAAAGCCTTATTAGGATTGCCACTAAGCACAGCATAGCACATAATACGACATTTGTAATGGTGTACGCTAGTTGTGTGAAGTCTAATCGGCATGATAACGATGACCATGAGGTCTCCCAGGGCCTTAGAGTTTTGGGCCGTCTGTTGGCACGAACGCACCAGATGAAAGCGCGTTCAACAGGTACGGAAATGAACGATATGGCGTCCAACTCCGTGCAATCCGAACAACTGTTGAACGAAGAATCCATCGGAGAGTTGGCTTCGGAATCAACTCGTGGAACTGAGGAAAGGGGGATCGAACATAATGGATGACAAGAGTAAGAAAAGATTGATCTGGGGAGCACTTGCGGCAGGTGCAGTATACAGAATGGTGGGCCCCGAAGGTCTCAAGAAGGCGGGGCAATATACTGCGGATATCCTAGAGGCGTTTCTACGGGAAGCGGAGCGCAGAAAGGCTATGGAACAAGAGAATCCGGAACCTGCTGAGCCTCCCCCGCCCCCGGCGAGCATCGTGATCGCTCCGGCGTCTCCTGATTTGTCTCCGGAGACCGAAGAATGGCTGGCTCGGGTGCAAAGATACTTACAGAACAGCAACAAAACCATGCCTTCTCAATCGATCATCCCGAGTGATGCAAAGTGGAGGGATGTACTCATCCTCCCATTCTTGATCTTGATCCTGGGCAAGAAAGGATCTGGGAAATCTGCCTTGGCCTACCATATAGCAGAACTCCTCAGATTCTCGCGGAAGGTGTTTATAGTAGGGTTCCCTGAGGCCTCCAAGCACCTCCTGCCAGACTGGATTGGAATCGTTCAGTCCATCCAGGATCTGCCGCCGCACTCCATCGCCATCGTGGACGAGGCATATTTGCCCTTTCATTCCAGGTCTAGCACTAGTGCGCAAGCCATTGCGATGTCACAGCTTCTTAATCTCTCCCGCCAGCGGGATCAAACCATCATATTTGTCACCCAGGAGGCACGCCAGGTGGATCGCAACATCGCTAGTGCTGCCAACGTGATCGCGTTCAAGGATCTTGGTATGCTTCAAGTGAGGTTTGACAGAAGGGAGCTTGCCCAATTAGCTGAGGAAGCAGGCCAGGCCCTGGGTGCCATTTCGAAAAAGGACCGCCAGCAATGGTCCTATGTTTACGCCCCTGACGTGGACTTTAAGGGGCTATTGGCGAACGAAAAGCCCTCATTCTGGTCTCCAAGCATGAGCAAGGCATTCGGGACATCCGGAGTTCCGGCCAAGTCGAAGAATGCAAAAAAGGTGTCCAGAGAGGAGAAGATCAGTGAGGCAAAGCGGCTGCACCGTGAAGGCCTCAGCTACCAGGAAATTGCACGAATCTTAGGCGTAGGTAAGTCAACGGTGCCAAACTACCTGCGAGGGTACCCTTATTCGAAGCCCTGATAATGTAGGAAATCTGTAGGCACCAACGGATCGGTTTCTATGCATCGTAGCCCCGCTCCCGGTAAGCCTACGTAACTTCTATTGGGATCGCCGAACTTTCCGAACCTGGCCATTTGACAAGTTCAGTATGGCCCCCTGGCCGTCAAAGAGTACAATGACATCGTCAATGTACGACGCCGTAGGGTGACCTAACCCCAGAAAACCGGTCCAGGAGTAAATTTAGAGTCTGAACCAATGAAGCCTGCTCTACCTTGAAACCTGATACAATCATCGGGGGCAGGTAAGTATCAGCCATGGGCGTGTATTGGTGAAGCCGGTCGTCACCGCCATGCTTGTCGGCGGAATGGTCGAGTTATAGAGGGAAGGGCTACCACTAAAGTCCAGGTCTTGGGATTTTTAGGAGATCATCCGATGGATGTACCATTTTTAAGCTGACCGCCTTGTCCGCCGGGCTGCAACGACATCGGGGCTGGGTGGTGATGAGTGGCGTTTGGGCCGTGGACTTTTCTATCCCTCTAATGGGTTTCTCCCTGGGCATCATGCTGCCGCAGATGACCCAGGATCTATCGCTTCGTCCGATCGAGGCCGGATTCCTCGGGTCCTCCATGTTCCTATCCTTTGCCCTGGGCGCGCTTCCAGCCAGCATTTGGCTGTCGCGCTATAGTCCTAAGTTGGTCACAGCCATTGCCATAGTGGGTATGGGCTTGTTTAGTCTTTTCCAGGCTGTAGCTCCTACGTATGAGGTCCTTCTAATTGCACGGTTTCTTTTCATGGCGGCGGTCGTAAGCCGAATCCAGGCTTCATTCCTCCTCATTCAGCAGTGGTTCGAAGGAGCCAAGGTCGCGACCGCAAACGGTTTCACCGTGGCAATTTTCGGCTTGGGGCAGATGGCGGCCGTCGGCGGCACTCCGCTCATACTTTCAATTATTGGAAACTGGCGCGGCGTTTATCTGTGTTTGGCTGGATGGTATCTTATCGTATTCTTTTATTGGCTTGTCGTCGGGAGAGAGCAGCCATACAGGCGCCCTGGGACGTCCGGGCTACCTGCTAGACCCTCACCATTTGCACTCCTCCGGCGCCATCGGGCCCTCGGGCTAGTGGCTTGCTGCCAGTTTGGAGGCGCTATGGCGTTCGCCGCCTTTCTGACCTACTTTCCCACGTACGCAATCACCTCCTTGGGCCTTTCCCTCGCTGCCGCCGGTGGCCTCCTCGCGTTGTTCCCGGTTGGCCAGGTTCTGGGCGCTTTGAGTGCTGGGCCTCTCTCCAACCTGGTTAAGAGGCGCAAGCCATTCATAGTGGTGCCTGGCTTCGTCCTGCCTCTAACCTACCTAGCAATCCTCAACATCTCGTCCCCTGCAGTCATGATCCCCTTCCTATTGCTGCTGGGAATATGCGGGGCGATTGTGGTACCCATCCTATTCACCATCCCCTACGACCTAGGGCTGGCACCCCGGGAAGTGGTGGTTTCCCTAGGTATTATGCAGACAATCACTCCTTTGGGCGCATCCTTGGGGCCCATCTTGGTAGCGGGCATACAAGAGGCAACAGGGCTTTTGCCGTTAGCTTTGGCCATTGTCTTGCCCCTCTCTGTGAGTCTCGGCATTGTCGGTCTCTTCCTCCCTGAAACCAGCCCCTTGCGCCTTGGCAGGGACAGTGACGCCGCAAAAGCCAGAGGCCTGCCGTAAGGGTTGTTGAGACACCGCCATACGGTGTTAAGTGTCTTCGTCGCGTCTCTTGTAAATTATCCTAGTGCCCTTTTGGAAAGTTCGCCTTTCCCTTGAGTGCGCCTCTGGCGCCTCGCAGTCAGAAAAGGGGTTGCTGCTAAGTCTTTCCCGAGCCACCCTCATCTGTCCTTTGACCTGGCAAGGTTCAAATTCGAGGCTATCTCGACCAAATAAAGGGGGGTTCTGACCCAGGCATTAGGCTCAGGCTTGGGAGGACCAATCAAACAAAGGGACCTTTTTACAGTAGCGATAAGTTCAATCGCCCTAAGCGGACCTCAATTTGGTCGGACGTTTTGAAGCGGAGCCTCAGATAAGAAACCAAGCCCCCCGTCTACACAGCCGTCGGAAGCCGTATCACCTTTTTCGCGTCAACGTGTTGATAACGGCCAGGCATACACGTCAGGACAATCACCTGACAGTCGCGAGAACCAACCGTCAATGAGGTGGACCCCAAAAATCGGACAGGTGGTTAAGGTCGTGTTCTGCTCCTAGAATGACAGAGATAGAGAAGGAGGAGCAGGACATGAAACAGAGTCGCAAGAACCACAGTCCATCATTCAAGGCAAAGGTAGCCCTGGAAGCGTTGAAGGAA
>JAQBZZ010000062.1 GCA_027622595.1 Chloroflexota bacterium | reverse complement strand
GTTCTTCGCTCACGTTGAACAGCCGTTAAAGCAAGTCATCGACCGCAGGCGGCGTGGGATGAACCCGGAGGCCATCATGGCCGAACTGCGCGCCGAGTCGCTGATCCGCTGGCGAGGCATTGGTCGGAACGATCCATGTCTCTGTGGCAGCGGGCTCAAGGCGAAGCGGTGCTGCTGGCCGCAGCGGCTGTAGATGACCCTGAGCACATCTGGGTGCCGTGCCTTTCAAATCACCTGCAAGGTGAATCCTCGCGCAGGTAGGCGTCTGAGCCGTCCAGCCAATCCGTGCGAATGGGGCTGAAAGGTATCTATCTCGTCGGTCTCCTCAAGCGCTTCGGCGCTGTGCTCCACGTTGGAGGGTATCGTGAGGGTCTCCCCTGAGCGCACGATTACCTCCTGGCCATCAATCACAAATAGAAGAGCGCCGCTGATGACATTGGTGATCTGCTCACTCTCGTGAGTATGGGCCGGCACTTTGGAGCCTTTTGGAAAGAAGATGCGGCCAAGCATCACCCTTTCTCCGGTGACGATGCGCCGCTTGATTCCCTCAATGAGCCGGTCTTCCGGTACTTTGCTCCACGGCACTGCTTGCATGAATTTGGCCCCCCTCGAAGATTTATTTGCTCTAACACTGCATCAGGAATGAAGCAGCCATTGAAGGTGCTCCTTGACATCGTAGAAGGTCTCGAAGGAGAAGTGGGGAAGCTGGTGGCGTTGGAAGTAGTCCAACATTTCGCTTCTGGCTATTACATGGTCGGCCTCCAGTGCAGGGGGTATGTCTGAGACGCTATCGCCTATGCAGACTATGGGCTGATTCCCAGCTTGCAGGTGTCTCAGACAAGCAATCTTAAAATGTTCCTCTAACGGGAGGCCCGTTGGGTCAACGTAATCTACAGCTATGCCTTTGTTTGTGATCCGTGCTTGCGCCGAGTATCTCTCAAGGTCTGCTAGTCCCAGATTTTCCAGAATGGCGTCTATATATAGGTCTATCCCGTTGCTGACGACGACAAACCGTATACCCTCATTGCGGCAGTAATCCACCACCTGCGAGAAACCCGTCCTGATCTCCACTGTACTGGCCGCGAAATCCCGGACTGCATTCTCGCCGACCCTCTCGTGGGCGAACTGTCTACGTTGGCACTCCTCCACGCTGATACGGCCCGCGTGATAGTCCTCGTCTACCTTTTGCCACGCGCTCTGGTCTGCGGCAAAATTCTTAAGCAGCGCCGCTCCCAAGTCGTGGACGGTGATGGTATCGTCGAAATCACATTGTACAGTCAGCAAGCTTGTCCTTTCTGATCGAATTGCAGGCAGCATTATACAGTATCGCTGCACATCCGGAAGCCTTTCTCATGACACGCCTGTTCTCTCAGTGGTCATCTCTGGTAGTATAGGCATCGGAACATTTGAGGCCACCGAGGTGTAGGTATGTCGCAGGAACTTGGCCGGGTGGAACGGCCTTCATGGGAATCGTTCAGAGGAAAAAGAAAGCTGCTGCTTGTGCCCCGTGTGTATGAGCCACCCGCAGATGCAGACGAAGTGGGTGACATCATCCGGAGGTATTGGGACCAGGTACAGTCCCAGGTCGCATCTCTTGAGTCCGGTCTCGGCCCCATAAAGCACATCTATCATGAAAGCCTGACGGACGGCGGCGAGCAGGGACTGGGTTATCTGGAGACCGTGGATAAGCGGTGCCACATATTCGCACAATCCAAAAGTCAGGCAGGGGCAACCTTCGAAGCCACCGAGGACGAAGAGATTCTTGTCGAGACCATCGACCTGCAACGCTGTCTCATGCTCCCCTTCACGAGCAACACGGTAGCCACGAAACTCCACGAGTGGTTCACCGATGGCATTCGGAGACGCTATGAACACATCTCCAAGCGAATAGACGAGACCCTGGGAGAGAATGAGGTTGGGTTGCTGGTCATCAATGAGCGCCATCAGGTCCAGTTTCCCGCGGACGTTGAGGTGTTCTTTGTCGCACCGCCCGCGCTTGACGAGTTTCGCCGCTGGTTGGATGCCTGGATTGCTAAACAGCAGGTCGCCAGTACGGAGAGCGCTCCTGCTGGGGAGCCTGCCGATGAACCGGAATCGGTCTGAGCGGGCAATAGAGTATATAGTATACTGCCATAATAGCGTAGCTGGCAACGATAAATTATGTGGCAATAATGCATTAATGGCTATACTACTATTGATATATGGCAACTAGTATGCTAGGCTTTAATAACCTTAGCCTAGTGCTAAGAGTTACTATTGGGAGGAATGCTTAAATGGCCAGAGTGACTAGTATTCAGCGGCGGGACCCTAGGAGCAATCAGACGGGCAACTACACCGACTATAACCAGTTTTATGAGGTTGATAGGCTATCGGTGTCTGTGGATGGCCGAAATAATTTGAGCGTCTCGTTCCGATGCTCGCGCGACCACAATCTTGTTGTTGGCCTCCGTATGCCACGGGAGTGGTCAAGGATGGTGTCTAGCATAATCGATGCAGTAGATGGAGGTGCAGGCACTATTGTCGTGCCTGTCCCCGAGTAAGGGTTTCAGGGCAGAACGTGGGACTGGAGGTGACATGGTCTGGGAGGGGAAACCTAACTCCCCGCTCGTTGCTCTCAGACCAAGCGCCCTGCCACTGGTTTAACCCTCTAGCGTTGATGCTTGGCATTATGTAAAGTCCGGCTTGTCGAACCATGCGAGCAGAGCCATGTAGGGGCATGGTTTTAAACCTGCCCCTACGGGATGATGGGCATCGTGTTGTGCCTAATTTACGATAGCGGGCACTAGTGCGAGTGGCCCGGACCATTGCCAACTGTCCGGAGTGCGCTCATGATCTCGTCCCGCTGTGACGGCATACGCTCTGCCCAGCCGCGGATGAGGCCGAAGGAGCCAGCCAGCATCATGGAACCGTGCGGCGTTGCAAAATAGGGCTTCAGGCTTGAACCCTCCAGCATTCCCCGCATGGGGCCAATCACGCTCAGGAATCCCAACTTCTCGCCGCCCTGGACGACTATGGCACCGTGACCCTGCTCGCGCCATACCCGGTCACCATCCAGGTCGCCTTTGACCAACTCCTGGAGGTGCTGCTCCAGACGCTCCTGCGACAGGAGGTGCGTATGATGCTCTAAGATGCCCCAAATAGTGGTGCCATGCAGGTGAAAGGCGAGGGTGTGCTCATTACCGAGGTTGGCAACCACCTTGCACTGCTGTGCCGCCACGTGGGGGTCTTCCAGGGAGCCGAGGACCGCAGCCTCCGCCGTGTCCATGAGAAGCAGCGGGGTCTCGTTGCCGGCGGCGTCCGCCACCGCTTTCATGCGTGTGAGATAGTCCGGCACCTCCTCGGCCAGGTATACGAAGGATATGACCTCTCGCTGGCCACCAGTGACCTGCTGCCTAAGGTGGTCGAAGCGGAACTGCCTGTCGCTGTACCCCGGAGGGGAGTTTCCGTGGTCGAAGACCGCCACGGCCAGAGCATCCCACCTTGGGCTAACCTCGAAGGCTTCCAGTGCACGGCGTACCATGCTAAGGTCAAGGTCGCCAAGCACCACCCGTGTTCCGTGCAGTCGTGCTGCCTCCTCGTCGGAGACGACGGTGAGTCCCATTTTACGCACCATTTCCAGGTCATCGTCAAAAGTTACTGCGGCTGACGGAGTGGCATGTACGGAGAAGCCGGCAGCGATGTGTTCCTGGACAGCACCGGTGACAGGCCCACCACCCATGTTGGTCCCCGTGAGTACCAGAGAGCTTCCCGCTGCGGTGGCAAGTTTGACCCTCTGCGCTGCGATGACAGTGGGCGCCGGCATCACGAGTTGGACTGAGTTCTCAACGGCCTGACTGGAATCGAACAGGAGGATGTCCTGTGTGCCAGTGCCTATGTCCATAGCCAGGATTCTCATTTGGATTCATTTTAGTTGAGCATGTCCCGTCGTACAAGTACAGGGTATTGCAGTGGGTGGATTTTTGTAAAATATTGTGCGCTCAGATAGCAAATTGTGGTATATTCAACTCCCATGATGCAGGAAGAACGCTACTGCCCCAGTTGCAGCACGCCCCTGGAGATACGTGACACTCAAGGCTCTCGCAGGCCGGTCTGTCCCAGCTGCGGCAGGGTAATCTACTACGATCCAAAGCTGGCAGCAACGGTGGTTGTGGAGCGAGAGGATAAGGTTCTGATGGTGCGCCGCTTGACGCAGCCAGGGTTCGGTCTGTGGAGCCTCCCTGGTGGCTACGTCGATCGGGGTGAGGTGGTTGAGCATGCGGCGGCCAGGGAGGTGGTGGAGGAAACGGGCCTGCACGTTGACATAACCGGCCTGGTGGGGCTGTTCTCCGAGGACGGCCATCCAGTGGTTGTGGCCGCCTTCGACAGTCGCAATACGATTGGCGAGGCCATAGCCGGTCCTGAAGTGTCCGAGCTGGGCTTTTTCCAGTTGGACGCACTGCCGCCCCTGGCCTTTCCAAGGGACGTTGAGATACTGAAAGCCTGGGTGGGCTTGAGGAATGGTGGTGGTGACCAGGCGAGATTTTAGTTTCTCGCGGATACTAGCACATAGTAACTGTGGTGCAATTCTCACAGGTTATTAGCATCACTATGCCTGGTTTTAACAGTGGGTGACATGCTGACTTGGTGAGGGTTATCCATCTGAGGACTAGCTGTATAGGCAAGTCAAGCACCTTGTGCATTGGCATCGTCGGTAGCTTGCCTTGCATGAGCACTCGACTCTATGTCTAACGTGAACGCGATTTGAAGGTAATATTGGTTGCGGCATAGAAATTGCCTGAGCCACTGCCGTCTCACGGGTGTTTACGCATTGTTTACTTAACGTTAACCCCTTATGCAACCAGTTCCTCCACTTCTTTTACCTTTACCTCCTACAGTATCTCTTGAGATAAGCAATCGGTAGGTAGAAGGAGTAGGTCACCATGCATGATTGGAGAGTCACTTCACGACCCTGGCCCGGAATAAGAGTCTATCACTGTGCCGATTGCGGCAAGCGGGCTCAATTGGTGGGTCAAGAGCTCAACAATCAGTTGGAAGCTCTATCTAAGGAGTAATGCCCGCTTCGGTGCTGAGAACGGACCCTGATCACTCACTCTCATTCTGGCTGGACATCTGAGCATCATTACGAGGAAGTAGTCAAGAACTAAGTCTTCGGGACTACTGAGCACGCTCTTGGTAAGAATTCATTACGAGGGGATAGGGTCATGATTATTAGGCTAGAACGAGAATCAGACGAACTGGCAGATGGTCTGTCTGAGCAAGAAAAACAGACTGCGGAACACCCCGTAAGGACTGAGGGGAGTGAAAGGCTCTCAATGTCTCGGGACAGTGAGGATGGAGAGGGCATCGGCATCAGCGATGAGGTTGAGGTGGAGCCCGACCTGGAAATCCCTGACATGATAGACGACCCCGTCCGGATGTACCTCAGG
>JAQBZZ010000017.1 GCA_027622595.1 Chloroflexota bacterium | reverse complement strand
CCGTTGGCTCCTCCAGAGTGATGAAAATGCCCAGTTTCTCATTGCCAACTGTTCCCACCAGGTCTCGGATTAGGTTTGCACCCACGTGCCCGCTCTTGACCTGAACGATTACCTGGATGTAGGTCTCTTTCTTGCCGTCACTGCTATGGACTAGAGAGAAGTAGCCATCCACTCCTGCGTCCGCCCCCTTTTTCTGATTAGCCGAGGCTGGCCGCGCCCCCACCAATCCCAAAGCCCAATACTGGAACTGGTAGCGCGTCTCCAACGTTGCGTCTGGCAATATCATGTTTTGGGCTTCTGTAAGAGTGGTTGGCTCACCGACCACTCTATACTTGCCCTTCAAATCCGGGAATGCCTCTTCCAACCGTTGTTTCATTACATTGACCGCCAGGATGGTCACGTCTATGCCAATCCAACGACGGTTCAGCTTGTGCGCCGCCAACACCGCCGTCCCACATCCGCAAAATGGGTCTAAGACCACATCTCCTTCGTTGGACGAGGCAGAGATAATGCGCTCCAGAAGGGCCAGGGGCTTTTGGGTGGCGTATCCCATGCGCTCTCTGGCTTGGGAATTGACTGGGGGAATATCGTCCCAGACTGAGGCAATAGCCGTGCCCTGTTTTTCATCTTCATAGAGCTTATAACGAGGCATGCCCGTCTTGGTTATGACAAATCTTCCCTCTGCCCACAATTTGTCGATATTTTCTTGAGTCCAAGCCCACATTCGGCCAGAGGGCGGCGGAATTACCTTGTCGCCAAATCGCATTGCAGGGTGTTCCCGGCCATGGCCAGGTGCAGAAGCAGTGATAAGTTGAAAGTGGCGACCGTCGGCATCGCGACTTGCATAATGCGAACCTCGATATTCTTCTGAATGCTGTTTGTACGGCGTTTGCCATTTCGTCAAGCCTGACTGTTTAGCATAGAAAAAGACCACATCATGAACTTGACCAAACCGTTTTGCATCCGCGTGAGTGTGTGTACGTCCCCAGATGATTTCGTTCCTGAAATTCGTCGCTCCAAAGATGGTGTCCAGTATGACCTTCAGATAGTGGGAGGCGGTGGGGTCGCAGTGGAGGTACAGGGAGCCGGTGTCCTTCAGGATGCGGTGCAGCTCCAGCAGCCGCGCCGACATCATGACCAGGTAGGCCATCATGTCGTTGTGGGCAAACCGCCCCTCTTGGAGGACGATGATCTTCTGAAACGCCTCCAGAGCATCCACCACTCGCTTGGGAGCGGTGTTGTTTAGGTCGGCCCACGTGTCCTGGGCATCAGCCCAGTGCCAGGTGTCCTTGAACGCCTCAGCCTGGGCCGTGGAGGGCATGCCGGTAGCCTCTTTGAACAGCACGTTTGGCATTGGAGTTGAAGGGCGGATCCAGGTACACCAGGTCTACCGACTCATCAGGGAAATAGTCTTTGTTCCGCAGGAGCGGCAGATTATCTCCCTAGTACAGGACATTGGTATCCATAGCATGCCCCCAGTGTAGATTGTAGGCGCATTGTAGCATGGCAGGTCTGTCTCTACCTATGGTCAAGATACAAGGGGGGGCACTCGAAGCACTTTCCCAGCACCTACATCAACCCACGCCCTACGCATTGAAAACCACACCAGACCAGCACAACAATAGCTGAACGTCGGTGCAGGGTGTACCCTGCCTGCCGAGGGTTTCACATCTGCCAGCGAGTGTTGTACACTGCAAGTGCATGGTGAGCTTGTCACCGCTCATGGTGAGCTTGTCGAACCACCACATCCCAAACATTCGGAGGCAACCCTTGGCCCGCACCCTAGACCGCGTCGAAATGGACAAAATCGTCGCCCTCGTCTTTGCGCCCGTCTTTATATAGGCGTCTCCATCCGCAGAATTCGCAGGGGCAGGCTTCAAACTTGCCCCTGCTTCAATAGGATGCAAACTAGGTCGAAGCCGTTGACATTTGTCTTGGCCGTGTTAATATACAGCCATAGGGTGTATAGGTGGAAATAGAGTTTGCAACAGGTCGCCTGGAGGCGGCGAGTGTGAACCTCTCGGAAGCTACCCGCCTCTTCGGTGTTCCTATCGGACGGAAATACATCCAGCGATTGGCGGTCCTAAGAGCAACAGACAAATTTAGTGAGCTTTATGGACACCGGGCACTGAGGTTGCATCAGCTAAGAGGCGATCGTGCAGAACAATTTGCAATGACCCTTACAGGTAACTATCGGCTCATCGTCGAAAGAGTAAACGAGGATAAGTTACAGGTTCTGGCTGTGGAGGACTATCATGGCGACTAAGACAGACGCTTATCCGGATGTTGCCATTCCCCCAGGGGAGTATCTCTTAGAGGAGATACAGGCGAGGAGCATCCCTCAGAGGGAACTGGCCAAACGCATGGGACGGCCTGTGAATGCCGTCAACGAAATCATCAACGGCAAGAAGGCCATCACCGCAGAGACAGCTTTGCAGCTCGAAGGTGTCATGCCTGAGATTCCGGCCAGGTTCTGGCTCAACCTGGAAACCGACTATCGGCTAACTAAAGCCCTCATCAATCGCAGAGCGACGATGGCCTAGGCCGTCTTTGCGCCCGTGTTCAATGCGCAGGGGGCCTTCGTTTTTTGCCACATAAGAACATCTTCCACCTAGCTTGATGTAAGCAGTTGGTCACCACATTTAGTGCAAAATGAAGCGTCAGGACGGTTCCGACTCTTGCAGAAGCCACAGAACAACGCTCCAATTATCCCCACAGCGATAGATAGAATCACCCGGTCAATAAGAAAAGCCAGCAACCGAACCCAAAACCCGGCCGGTCGGCCTTTAAGAAACGCTGGAATATCGCTGACCCTGGGCGCTCCGGAAGACGACTTACCCTCAAATGGTAATCCGCACTGGAAGCAGTAAACCGAACCGGGCTCGTTATTGGCAAAGCACCTGGGGCAACCGACAAGCTGGGGCGGTGTTTGAACGCCTGCGCCACCCCCAGCACCTCCGTGTGCTCCGTAATCAGTCGGCTCAGTGAGACTCCTCCCGCAGTGATAGCAAAAACGGCTCCCAGATGGGTTTTCAGTATCGCAACCCTGACACGCCAATCGTAGCTGCTGGCCGCACTGGCTGCAGAATCTAGCCTCGCTCACTACCTCTTGACCACATTGTGTACACAGCATGGCAACTCCTCGGCTCATTATAGGTACACCTTCCCATCGCATCAACCCACGCCCTACGCATTGAAAACCACACCAGACCAGCACAACAATAGCTGAACGTCGGTGCAGGGTGTACCCTGCCCTGCCCTACCCTACCCTGCCAGTGTTTCACATCAGCCAGCGAGTGTTGTACACTGCAAGTGCATCGTGAGCTTGTCACCGCTCATGGTGAGCTTGTCGAACCACCATACTCAAAACATTCGGAGGCAACCCTTGGCCCGCACCCTAGACCGCGTCGAAATGGACAAAATCGTCTCCCTCTGCAAGCGCAGGGGCTTCATCTTCCAGTCCAGCGAAATCTACGGCGGCCTCGCCTCCACCTACGACTACGGCCCCCTCGGCATCGAGCTCAAGCGCAACATCCGCGACGCATGGTGGCGCACCTTCATCCAGGACCGCGACGACATGGTCGGCATCGAGACCGCCATCCTCATGCACCCCCAGGTCTGGGTCGCCTCCGGCCACGCGGGCACCTTCACCGACCCGCTCGTCGAGTGCAAAGCCTGCCACCACCGCTTCCGCGCCGACCACATCGACTCCAAAGCCTGCCCCGACTGCGGCGGCGCGCTAACCCCGCCCCGTAACTTCAACCTCATGCTCAAGACATTCCTCGGCCCCGTCGAGGACACCGCCTCCCAGGCGTACCTGCGCCCGGAGACCGCACAGGGCATCTTCGTCAACTTCCAGAACGTCCTCACCGCCACAAGAAAGCGCCTTCCCTTCGGCATCGGCCAGATCGGCAAGTCCTTCCGCAACGAGATCACCACCGGCAACTTCACCTTCCGCACCCGTGAGTTCGAACAGATGGAGATAGAGTTCTTTGTAAAACCGGGCACCGACGAAGAGTGGCACCAGCATTGGACAGACCTATTCATGCAGTGGTTCCTCGACCTCGGCGTCCGCCCCGACAGGCTCAGACTCCGTCCCCATGCCAGTGAAGAACTGTCCCACTACTCCAAGGCCACCTCCGACATCGAGTACAGCTTCGCCTGGGGCTGGGGCGAACTCATGGGCATCGCCAACCGCACCGACTTCGACCTCAAGGCCCACACGGAGCACAGCGGCGTCCGCCTCGACTACTTCGACGACGACATCGAGGACCCGGCACAGAAGCACTACGTCCCCTACGTCGTTGAGCCAGCGCTTGGCGTCGACCGCGCCCTCCTCGTCTTCCTCTTCGACGCCTACGACGAGGAGGCCCTCGAAAGTGGTGACACCCGCGTCGTCCTCCACTTCCACCCGTCCATCGCCCCCATCAAGGTCGCCGTCCTCCCCCTCAGCCGCAACGAGCGTCTTGTTCCAAAGGCGCGTGAAGTCTATGACCTTGTGCGAAGCCGCTTCGTCACCCAGTACGACGACGCCCAGTCCATAGGCCGCCGCTACCGCCGCCAGGACGAGATCGGCACCCCATTGGCCGTCACCGTCGACTTCCAGACCCTCGACGAGGACAACGCCGTCACCATCCGCGACCGTGACACCATGCAGCAAGTCCGCGTCCCCATCTCGGAACTCCTGGACACACTGGCAGAGTGGCTCAACCCCCGCTCATCCTGAGCCCGTCGAAGGATCATCCTGACCCATTTGCCCCGCTCATGGTGAGCCTACCTCCCACCGTCATTGCTAGGGCGTAGCCGCCCGTGGCAACCCGGCGGGGTGGCCTCCCCCGCTCATCCTGACCCATTTGCCCCGCTCATGGTGAGCCTGTCGAACCACCGTCATTGCGAGGGCGTAGCCGCCCGTGGCAACCTGCTCCCGCTCATCCTGAGCCTGTCGAAGGACATGAGCGGGCCATTTCCCTTACACGCCCTTTAGACCAAAGAATACCACATCGCCACCCCCGACTTCCCCCGTCCACCCCGCCCTGCTATACTCGCCTTACCATGCAAAAACGCCACGGTTTACATATGTGGGAGTCCAGAGGGGGCACAGCCCATTCTGCCGGGTTCAGGCACGCTCTACCAAAACAATCAACCCATGTTCCTTCCTATTTCCCTCAAAACCATAGCTGGCAAAAAATAAGAAATTGCAACACAATCAGACCAGCCATGAAACAATCAACAACAATCAATCCCGCAATAAGCCTGCCTGGCTGACCCATGCGCATACTCCACCTGTCAGATGTACACATAGGTGTAGAGAGCTACGGCTCCATCGACCCCGACACCGGCCTAAGCTCCCGCCTAACCGATTTCCTCGCCACCTTCGACGAGATCGTCGACTACGCCCTCGATAACAACGTAGACCTCGTCCTCTTCGCCGGCGACGCCTACAAGAGCCGTGACCCTTCCCAGACCCACCAGCGGGAGTTCGCCAGGCGCATAGCCCGCCTCTCCCAGGCAGGAATGCCCGTCTTCCTCCTCCTTGGCAACCACGACCTCCCCCACATCGCCACCCGCGCCACCTCCCTCGACATCTTCCACACACTGGCCGTGCCCAACGTCACCATCGGCGACCGCCTGGACACATACCTCGTCCAGACCCGCAGCGGCCCCCTTCAGGTCATCGCCCTCCCCTGGATACGGCGCAGCGCCTTCCTCGCCCGTGAGGAGACCCGCAACCTCACCATAGACCAGATAAACCAGCAGCTACAGGAGCGTGTCACCAACCTGTTGGCCTGGCAGACCGAGCGGCTAGACCCCGCCATACCCGCCGTCCTCACAGGCCACGTCTCCCTCAACACCGCCATGACCAGCTCGGAGCAGTCCATGCTCCTTGGCCGTGACCCCATCATCATGCAGAGCTCCCTGGCTCATCCCTCCCTGGACTACGTCGCCCTCGGCCACATCCACAAGCACCAGGTCCTTTTTCAAAACCCCTATGTCGTCTACTCGGGCAGCCTTGAGCGCATAGACTTCGGCGAAGAGAACGACGACAAGGGCTTCTGCCTCATAGACCTCGACCCATCGAGACCACAGGGCCAGCGTCTCGTCGACTTCACCTTCCACCACGTTAAGGCGAGGCCATTCCTCACCATCGAGGTCAAAGTCGATGCCCAACAGGACCCCACCGAAGAGGCCCTCAAAGCCATAGCTCGAAAGCACGTCGTCGGCTCCATAGTCAGAGTCAAGGTCACCATGCCTCAGGAGGTCGAAGCCCTCCTGAGAGAGGACGAAGTACGCAACGCCCTGGCATCGGCCCAGTTCGTCACGCCCATAGTCCGCGATGTCCAGCGAGACCGCCGTACCCGCCTCGGCTCCGTCCCCGTCGAGGGTCTGTCCCCACAGCAGGCACTTCGCCTCTACCTGGAGACCGCAAAGGTTCCCCTGGAAAGGGCCAACATCCTCATGAGCTACGGTGAAAGCCTCATAAACGAAGAGTTGGAGAATACCTAGCCCGCTCATCTCGCCCAAACTCGCTCATGGTGAGCCTGTCGAACCATCGTCATTGCGAGTGAGTCCCCGAGCGCGGCAATCTGGTGGGGAGTGCTTTTCCGCTCACCCTGAGCCTGCCTCTCACCAATCCTTGACACCCATGGGGGGCTTTGCTAGCATTTGCCGCACCATCCACACGGTTTACACAACACACAGCAATGTCCAAAAACCCTCTAATGCAGACCCATGTCTGGCACCGCACTGGCCAGAGCGAGGAGGTAGCCAGTGGAGGAGGTAGAGCGTGACTCCCGTGATTCAAGGGATGAGACCCCTGCCATCCTTGGCAAGCACCGGCAAGAGGTCGAGCGCTCTCTGAGCAAAGCCCTGTCGCTCCACAACCCCGACCTGCATACCATGCTCCAGTACCACCTTGGGCTGGGCGATGAACATGGCAACCCAACGGTCTCCAACCAGGGAAAGGGCCTCCGTTCATCCCTCTGCATGTTTGCCTGCGAGGCCGTTGGAGGATTATCGGAGACAGCCCTCTCCGCGGCGGTGTCCATAGAGCTGGTCCACAACTTCACCCTGATCCACGACGACATTCAGGACGGCGATATGGAGCGGCACCATCGCCCCACCCTGTGGGCAACCTGGGGAACACCCAAAGCCCTTCAGGCTGGAAACGTCATGAGGACACTGGCAGACCTTGGCATTCAACAGCTTTCCAGTCATCAGGTGGCACCAGAGGTAGTGGCGATGTGCAGCAAGCTGCTCACATCCGCATACCTGGAAACAGTGGAGGGGCAGTACCTTGACCTCGACTTCGAGGGGCGGACGGATATAAGCACCTCCAACTATCTCGACATGATATCCAGGAAAACAGGGGCACTGATACGGTGCTCCATGCAGTTGGGCGCTCTAACAGGCAACAGTGATGCCAAAACAGTGCAGGCATTGACAAAATGTGGCCGATACCTGGGGGCCGTTTTTCAGATAAGAGACGACTACCTGGGCATGTGGGGTGACGAAGAGGAGACAGGGAAGGCCGTCGGGAACGACCTCCGCAGGAAGAAGAACTCACTGCCTCTGGTGTACGCCCTTGAGCAGGCCGGCACCATGGAGAAGGAACAACTCCAGTCCATTTATGCCAAAGAGCAGGTGGAGGATTCGGACCTGGTTTCCACACTAGCGTTGCTGGCAGACCTTGGAACCCCGGAGTACCTCCAGGGCCTTGCACATGACCACGCCGTCCATGCACTTGAAGCACTGGATGGGATAGAGCTTGTCCCGGGAGCCAAACAGGAGTTTCAGGAACTGGTGGAGTTCCTCCTGACCCGCCAGCGCTAGAATGGTGTCTCTGAAATACACCCATTCATCGTCATTGCGAGGCCCTTCTTCGCAGGGCCTCGTAATCTGGCCGTGGGGTGCACCCCACGGCCAGATTACGGAGTTTACCCTGAGCAATAGCGAACGGGTCGCCCCGACACGTCGGTGTCCTCGCAATGACAATTGGGCAAACTTCGAGGACAGGACGCTAGATCGACACCGCTGCCACGACTTTGTAATACTGCATGTTTCCTCAACTTATGATGGGATACGCAATGTTGCCGTAGAAATCCGACAGTCCGTGTATGCTTATGGACATGTCGAATCTCACACTGATTACACTAGTCTGGGAACTACACCAACATGGGGTTCCGAAGAGCCGCATAGCGAAACGGCTGGGGAAGAACAGGGAAACGATACACCTCTGGGTTAAAGGGATTGAAGCAGAAGGACTCCTACCATTTCTCGAACGCTACCAGCAGGCCAAGAGAGGGCCACGTCCAGGGTGCCAAGTGGACACCCGTTGGTGAAGCGCTGGGTGTGGGAGCTGCGGGAGCGGGAGGAGCAGTGCTGCGGGCAGAAGATAGTGTACTTTCTGGAGCGGGAGCATGGCATCCACCTCTCCGTCCCCAAAGTCTACGAGGTCCTCCGAGAGAGGTACATTATCCGCTCCAAGTGGAAGAAGAACCGCCTGCGGGGGCCTGTGCCCCATGCCACGGCACCCCGCCAGGTAGTGCAGATGGACACGGTCATGTTTGGGGGCCTTTATGCCTTCACCGCCATCGACATCTACACCAGGGAGGCAGATATACTCATAGCATCGGCTCTCACCTCGGCCTACGGTCGTGCTTTCCTAGATCAGGCCATGGAACGGCGGTTTGGCGGCCACGTGGCCCTCATTCAAACAGATGGTGGGAGCGAGTTCAAGGACGCCTTCTTAGCACAGGTCTCAGCCTATTGCGACCGGCATCGAGTGGCTCGCCCTTACAAGAAGAACGAGCAGGCGTACATTGAGAGCTTCAACAGGACTGTGCGCAAGGAGTGCTTGGGCTGGGGACACTACAGCGCCGCAGACTTACCTTCGTGCCGGGAAACTGCAGAAGCCTTCCTGATGCGGTATCATTACCACCGGCCTCACCTCGGCCTTGGACTACGCACACCCCTCTCGAAAGGAGCCTGACTGTCGGATATTTACGGAGAATACATCGGCACCTTGACAACCAAGTTTGGGTGTGCTAGCGTATAGGTTCCTTTACCGCAGGAGTAAAAAGGTAACCAAAGGCGAAGACGGAGAGGAGTAAGAGGGAATCCTCCACCCAGCGAGTCTGGTATGGTGAAAGCAGACGTGGAAGGCCCCTCCGAACGTAGCTCTCGAGCCGCCGGAAGAAAGCCCCGATGAGTCGTGGCTAGTAGAACCGGCCGGGATGGCCTCCCGTTATCAAGGGCAGGGGCATGTTTGTGCCCTGAATGAGTGTCCCGGTTTGATAAAGAATCGGGGAAAAAGGGTGGTACCGCGGGATTTTGTCAAATAGTCCCGTCCCTTAAGGGGATGGGACTTATTTTTTGGTCGAAAAGTACCAACGGAGGTAACGGAGTATGAAGCTGACGGGAGGACAAATAGTTTGTGAAAGCCTGTTGCGAGAGGGTGTTGACGTGGTATTCGGGATACCCGGCGGGGCCATATTGCCCCTCTACCAGACCATGTCCAGCTACCCTCAAATCAGGCATATCCTGACGCGCCACGAGGAAGGCGCCTCCATGGCCGCCGACGGCTACGCCAGAGCCACGGGTAAAGTGGGCGTCTGCATGGCCACATCCGGGCCAGGGGCCACCAACCTTGTCACCGGCATAGCCACCGCTCAGATG
Organism: Chloroflexota bacterium; assembly: GCA_027622595.1. Classification (GTDB taxonomy): domain Bacteria; phylum Chloroflexota; class Dehalococcoidia; order Lucifugimonadales; family UBA2985; genus JASLXI01. The sequence continues at coordinate 23,168 of JAQBZZ010000017.1, read as the reverse complement.
GACTCGGTGCCCATGGTAATCATCACCGGCCAGGTGGCCAGGGAAGGCATCGGAAAGGACGCCTTCCAGGAAGTCGACATGACCGGCATAACTCTCCCCGTCACCAAGCACAACTATCTGGTGATGAGGGCGGAGGACATAGCCACCGCCATAAAAGAGGCGTTTTACATTGCCAACACCGGCCGGCCAGGCCCCGTCCTGGTGGACATCCCCAAGGACGTGTTCACGGAGGAAGCGGAGTTCGTTTATCCAGAGACCGTGGACCTGCCTGGCTACAAGCCTGTTCTGGACGGCCATCCAACCCAGATAAGGAAGGCCGCCCAACTCATCAACGAGGCCAAGAAGCCTCTCATACTGGCGGGCCACGGCGTCATCATATCCAGGGCATATGATGAGTTGGTGGAACTGGCGGAGAAGGCCCAGATTCCCGTGATCACGACCCTTCTGGGACGCAGCGCCTTCCCGGACGCCCATGTTCTCTTCGTAGGCATGCCTGGAATGCACGGCCTTGCATATGCGAGTCTCGCCATCGACGAAGCTGACCTGGTCATAGCCCTTGGCATGCGCTTCGACGACCGAATTACAGGCAAGGTCAGCGGCTTCGCCCAGAATGCCAAGGTCATTCATGTGGACATAGACCCGGCGGAAATCGACAAGAACGTTCACGCCGACGTGCCAATTGTTGGAGACCTGGCAAGGGTCTTACGACAGCTAAACCCGTCTGTGGAGCCGACAACTCACCCCGAATGGCTCCGGCGTATCGAGGAGCTCAAGTCCGAGCACCCGTCTCTGCACATCCGTCAAACGGAGAAGCTGTTGCCCCAGCAGGTCGTGCGTGACCTGTGTGATGTTACCGACGGCAGGGCCTTGATTGTGACTGGGGTGGGGCAGCACCAGATGTGGGCCGCTCAGCACTACGCGTGCAAAGAGGCCAACTCCTTCATCACCTCGGGCGGGCTTGGTTCCATGGGGTACGAAGTACCCGCGGCTATGGGAGCCCAGGTGGGCCAGCCCGACAGAGTGGTCTGGTCTATAGCGGGAGACGGCGGTTTCCAGATGACCATGTCCGAACTGGCTACCATAGCGGAGAACAATCTACCTGTGAAGTTCGCCATCTTCAACAATGGCTTCCTTGGCATGGTACGCCAGTGGCAGGAGATATTCTATAACAAGGACTACTTTTCCACGCACTACACAGGGAACCCGGACTTTGTGAAGCTGGCCGAGGCCTTCGGCATACGCGGCATACGGGTCACTGAGCGGAGCCAGTCCGTGGACGCCATACGAGAGGCAATGGCCCACCCCGGCCCCGTTGTGGTGGACTTCGTGGTGGAAGAGGAAGAGAACGTTTACCCAATGATCCCCGCCGGTCAGACCACGGCGGAGCTTATGGAAGAACCACTGGTAGAGGAGGCGAGATCATAGCTACTAACGAAGAGCACACAATCGTAGCCCTGGTGCAGGACAAACCGGGCGTCCTCAACCGGGTGGCCAGCATGTTCCGCCGCCGGGGGTTCAATATCTCAAGCCTGGCTGTGGGGCACAGCGAGACCCTCGGCTTTTCCCGGATGACCTTCGTTGTGGACGGGGACGACGCTATCGTTGACCAGGTGACCAAGCAGCTTTACAAGCTCATAGACGTGGTGAAGGTGTCGGACATCTCCAAGGAGGATGTGGTGATCCGGGAACTGGCGCTCATCAAGGTGCGTACGACCCCAACCACACGTCCGGAAGTCCTCCAGATGGTGGATATCTTCCGCTCCAACATAGTGGACGTTTCGCCGGACTCGGTGATTATCGAAGTGACAGGGGACGAGGACAAGGTCGACTCTCTGCTCCGCATTTTAAGGCCCTTTGGGATCAGGGAGGTCATGCGGACAGGCCGGGTGGGCCTCATGCGCGGCATGTCCAAGTCTCTTGCCCTGGACAACGGCCAATCCTGAGTTTGACGGTGTTTAGAGGGTAACGCACAGCGTTACCCTTCCTGGTTAGACAGACTCGCCGCCAGAGGTGTAAACTGTAATTCCTGTTGCAATACTACGTATAAGGAGCCAACTCATAATGGCCGTTATCTACTACGAGAACGACGCGGACCTCTCCCTGCTCAATGGCAAGACCGTCGGTATCATTGGCTACGGGAGTCAGGGTCATGCCCACGCCCTGAGCCTCAAGGACAGCGGGGTCAACGTGATGGTGGGCCTATACGAGGGCAGTTCAAGTTGGCCCAAGGCGGAGGAAGCTGGCCTGCGGGTGGGCACCGTCTCGGACGTGGCCAAGCAGGCTGACGTGATCATGATGCTGGTGCCGGACCACCTTCAGTCCAGGATATACGGTGAGTCCATACAGCCCAACATGGGCAAGGGCAAGACTCTCATGTTCGCCCACGGCTTCAACATCCACTACAAGCAGATAATTCCCGGCCCGGAGATAGACGTAAGCATGGTCGCGCCCAAGGCTCCCGGCCACCGCATGAGGGAGATATTCGTTCAAGGTTCCGGCGTGCCCGGCCTTCTCGCGATACATCAGGACCCCTCAGGCAATGCCAAGGGGATAGCTCTGGCCTATGCCAGGGGCGTCGGCTCCACCAGGGCAGGCGTGTTGGAGACAACCTTCAAAGAAGAAACGGAGACCGACCTCTTTGGAGAGCAGACGGTGCTCTGCGGCGGCGTCACCTCACTCATCAAGGCGGGCTTCGAGACGCTTGTGGAAGCGGGCTACCAGCCCGAGTCCGCATACTTTGAGTGTATGCATGAGTTGAAGCTCATCGTAGACCTCATCTACCAGGGCGGTCTGGAGTACATGCGCTACTCCGTCAGCGACACCGCCGAGTACGGGGACTACAGCCGAGGCCCCAGGGTGGTGGATGAGCACGTCAAGGAGAATATGAAGCGCGTTTTGGCCGAGATACAGGATGGTACCTTCGCCCGTGAGTGGATTGCCGAGAACGACGAGGGCAGGCCGCGCTTCAACAAGATGCGACAGCAGGACGCCGAGCATCCCATTGAGCAGGTTGGCAAGACCCTTCGTGAGATGATGGGCTTTCTAAAACAGGCTTAGGTCTGCTATAATCCCCTTGCTTATGGGTAAGAGAATTTTCTCCTTAGAGGTATCAAACGTAGTACGCCACCAGGAACGGCTCACGGCAAGGGTTGTTTCGGCGCACTACGTTGCCCTTTAGTCTCATCCCAGTTACTCCCCCGTCGTTTCCCTATGAGGGCCGAGGGTGTGCCCGTCATAGGGGCCTAATGAGTGAACGTTTCCCAGAGTTGGCAGGTTGAGTCTCAACATGCCGAGGAAGAGACAAAGGAGATTTCGATATGCCTGAAGACAGGGTAATCATATTCGACACCACGCTGCGGGACGGCGAGCAAGCCGCCGGCGCAGCAATGACCCTGGAAGAGAAGCTGGAGATCGCCAAGCAGTTGGAACGGCTGCGGGTGGACGTGATTGAGGCGGGTTTTGCCGCCAGCTCTCAGGGGGACTTCCTGGCGGTCCAGACCATCGCCAGAGAGATCAGGACTTCCATCATCGCATCGCTGGCGCATGCCAATCTGGCCGCGGTGGACCGTGCCGCGGAGGCACTGAAAGAGGCGAGACATCCTCGCATTCACGTCTTCCTCTCAAGCTCGGACATCCACATAATGCACCAGCTCCGCAAGAACCGGGAAGAGGTGATGGAGATGGCCGTGGCCGCGGTAGCCAGGGCCAAAAGCTACTATGAGGATGTGGAGTTCTCTCCGATGGATGCCACCCGCACCGAACCGGAGTTCCTCTATGCCTTGCTGGAGGAGACCATCAACGCCGGCGCGACTACGGTAAATATTCCAGATACCGTCGGCTATGCCATTCCGGAAGAGTTTGCCAAGCTGCTGGTTGGCATTCAGCAGCACGTCCCCAACATCGGCAAAGCCGTCATCTCAGTCCACTGTCACAACGACCTTGGCCTGGCGGTGGCGAACAGCCTTGCCGCGGTCAAGGTGGGGGTGAGGCAGGTGGAGGGGTGCATCAACGGCATAGGCGAAAGGGCAGGGAATGCCTCTCTGGAAGAGGTAATCATGGGATTAGCCACCAGGGGCGACTTCTTCGGGATTACCGTTGGCATAGATACCACCCAGCTCTATCGTACCAGCCGTCTGGTGAGCGATATCACTGGCTTCTCTGTCCAGCCAAACAAGGCCATTGTGGGCCAGAACGCCTTCCGTCACGCCTCAGGGATTCACCAGGACGGAGTCATCAAGGAGCGCTCCACCTACGAGATTATGGACCCGAAGACCATAGGGATTCCCGGCAGCAGTCTGGTGCTCGGTAAGTTGAGCGGGCGCGCCGGCCTTCGGTCACGCCTGGAGGAGTTGGGATACCACCTTACTCAAGAGGACCTGAACAAGGCATTTGAGGACTTTAAGGAGCTGGCGGATAGAAAGCGGGAGGTCACCGACAGGGACCTGGAAGCCCTGATGAGCGATCGTCGTCGGTCTGAGGTGGAGGTGTATAAGCTCGACCACGTTCAGGTATCCTGCGGCGACCACGAGATACCAACGGCCACCGTGCGTCTGATAAACCCCGAGGGGCAGGTCCTCACCGACGCCGCAACTGGCACGGGCCCGGTTGACGCCGTCTATGTGGCCATCAACCGCATACTCCAGGTGTCCAACACCCTAAAGGAGTTCTCCATAGGAGCCATCACAGAAGGCACGGACGCCATCGGTGACGCCACCATACGCATTGAGAAGGGCGGCAAGGTGTACACGGGTCGCGGCTCTGACACAGACATCATAGTAGCCAGCGCCAAGGCCTACCTCAACGCTCTGAACAAGCTGATGGCCATAGAGGGTGTGTCGGAGGCCAGGGCTGAGGTCTCCACATAGTTCCGTCGGTTTAGACGACTTCCTATAAAGTTGCCCCTTTAATGTTGGATAATCTTATTTAGAGAGGTACAAGTATGCCAAAGACTATGTTCGAGAAGATATGGGACTCTCATGTTGTCCATGAAGACCCCGGCAACCCGGCCATTCTGTACGTGGACCTGCACCTTGTGCACGAGGTCACGTCTCCACAGGCCTTCGATGGCCTCCGTATGAGTGGGCGGATCGTGCGTCGTCCTGACCTCACCGTATGTACCGTGGACCACAACGTACCCACCTGGGACCGGTCTCTCCCCGTCACCGACGAAATCTCCTTGAAGCAGATCAATGCCATGGATAACAACTGCAAGGAATTTGGCCTCACGCTGTACGATGCGAACAGTCCTGGACAGGGTATTGTCCATATCATAGGGCCGGAGCAGGGATACACACAGCCGGGGAAGGTCATAGTCTGCGGAGACAGCCATACTGCCACCCACGGCGCCTTCGGGGCGTTGGCCTTCGGTATTGGCACCACCCAGGTGGAACAGGTACTGACTACACAGTGCCTTGGACAGACTAAACTCAAGACCATGGAGATTCGGGTCAACGGCCAGTTGCCCGCAGGAGTCACCGCAAAAGACCTGATCCTTGGAATCATCGGCAAGATAGGCGTCGACGGCGGCATCGGCCACGCGATTGAGTACACTGGCGAGGCGATTCGTTCTCTATCAATGGAAGGTCGGATGACGGTGTGCAACATGTCCATTGAGGCCGGTGCAAGGGCTGGCATGATCTCCCCGGACGAGACAACCTTTGAGTACATGCGGGGCCGTGCACAGGTGCCGCAGGGGGACGACTTCGAGGCCGCCGTCGAGAGGTGGAAGGCCATTGCCACCGACCCCGGTGCCACCTTCGATAAGGTGATTGAGATCGACGCCAGTAGTTTGGTGCCCTTCGTTACCTGGGGTACCAACCCTGGAATGGTGGTCCCCGTGACCGGGCGAGTCCCATCTCCCTCTTCCTTCAGCTCAGACAGGGAGCGCGGCGCCGCAGAACGGGCACTAGAGTACATGGGCCTGGAGGCGAATACAGCCATAAAGGAAATACCGATTGACATTGTGTTCATCGGTTCCTGCACCAATTCCAGAATAGAGGACCTGCGGGCCGCCGCGGCCGTGGTGAAGGGACACAAAGCGCATTCCGACGTGTACGCTATGGTGGTACCAGGGTCAACCGCAATAAAGAGACAGGCGGAGTCGGAGGGCCTTGACCGCATCTTCAAGGATGCGGGCCTTGACTGGCGGGAGGCAGGCTGCTCCATGTGCCTGGCTATGAATCCCGACATGCTTCAGCCGGGCCAGCGCTGCGCCTCCACATCCAACCGCAACTTTGAGGGCCGCCAGGGCCCGGGAGGCCGCACGCACCTTGTGAGCCCCCAGATGGCAGCAGCCGCGGCCATCGCAGGTCACTTCGTGGACATTCGAGAGTGGGAATTCAACGCTTAGGAGCGGTCAGTTCAGAGAAGCGCTATCTGAGAGAAAACATATCCATCTTAGCGAACGGCAAGGAGTGCAACATGGAGCCATTTAAGAAGATAACCGGCATAGCCGCAGCCCTGGACAGGGAAAACGTGGATACAGACCAGATCATACCCGCCGTGCACCTCAAACGCATTGAGCGCACGGGCTTCGGCCAGTTCCTCTTTGGCGCATGGCGTTTTCTCCCGGACGGCCAGCCCAACCCGGATTTCGAACTCAACAACCCTGGCTACAAGGGCGCCACCATCCTGATTACAGGGCGCAACTTCGGCAGCGGTTCTTCCAGAGAGCACGCGCCGTGGGCCCTTTTGGACTACGGGTTTCGGGCCATCATCGCCCCCAGCTTCGCCGAGATTTTTCACAAGAACTGTTTTGACAATGGCATAGTCCCAGTTCACCTGCCTCAAGACCAGGTCAACAGGATTATGATAAAGGCAAAGGAAGAGCCGGGGTATCAGATGACGGTTGACCTGGAGGCATGTGAGTTGAGAGACGAGTCAGGCCTTGTCATCCCCTTCACGGTGCACAACGATCCCCAGACCCACGAGTTTCGCCGCCAGTGCCTCCTCGACGGGATGGATGACATAGCCCTGACATTGCTGCACGAGGACAAGATTACGGCTTATGAGGAACTCCACTCACCAAGGCCTGTGTAGTAGAAAAGACAGGGTTATCTGAGCTTTCCAGGGCGTTGTTGTTGCGATGTCCTCGAACGCTGAGGCTGCGCTGAGGTCGTAGGAGGCAACGAACGATGGATATTGCAATCCTCGGTGCGATGGTGGTGCTAATATGCCTCTTTGCATGGTTCATCCTGACGCAACGCTCAGCTAAAGCCCCTTCAAAGGTGGACGACGGCCAACTGAGGGACCAACTCCTTGCGTTCAAGGAAGTGGGCGAGGCCATTCAGAAACTGACCCAGCAGCAGGACGAGGCACAGCGTCTCGGTCAGTCCCTGAAAGACCTGCTCCAGGCCCCAAAGCTGCGCGGCACCTACGGTGAGGTTATCCTGGAGGAGTTGCTGGACAGAGTCCTCCCAAAGGGGATATGGGAGCGGCAATACTCCATCAGCGGCGGCGAAAAGGTAGATTGCGTCGTCAAGTTCAGGGACGTTGTTGTCCCCATCGACGCCAAGTTTCCCAGGGACGACTACATGCGGTACATGGATGCCGAATCCGCTGAGGACAGAGCGACCCACTGGAGGGCCTTTGAGGACGCGGTCAGGAAGCAGATCGTCAGCATCCAGACCAAGTACGTAAAGCCGGAGAACGGCACCTCGGAGTTCGCCCTGATGTTCATTCCGTCCGAGGCCATTTACTACGAGACCATAGCGGAGAAGAACCATCTTGGAAGCCCGTCCAGAATACAGGAGTACGCGCAGGAGCATCACGTCCTCCCTGTCAGCCCCAACACCTTTTATGCATTCCTACAGGTGGTCGTCCTGTCCATACGTAACGTCGAGATTATCAGCGGCGCCAAAAAGCTCCAACAGGGACTCGCAGACCTGCAAAGGTCGTTCGACCTCTTCTACAGCAAGCACGAGGAGATAGGCAGGCGAGTAACCCAGGCATCGGAAGCCTACAGGGTCGGCAACGACCACGTTGAGCGGTACAAGCGCCGCCTGGATACCACGTTGCAGCTTGAGGGGTTCCAGGAGCAGTCGTTGCCGCGGCTGCCGGACGGTGAAGAGGAGGGGTAGTCACATCCTAGGTTGCTCCCGCTTTGAGGGAACATAGTTTTGGGGCACGGATTGTTGCTGTGCTTTAGTAAATATTCGGCAATTGGAGGAGGTCTGATGGAAACTATAGCTGACGCTCTGAGTACATGTGCGTATTGCGAACGCCCCCTCGTTAGAGGGAAGAGTGAAATTGACCATATCATCCCTGACAAACATGAACGAGGTGGCTGCAATTGCCCAGAGAACAAAGTGTATGCATGTTCTGGAAGCGATGGGTGTAATGAAACAAAAGGGGATAAAACCCATCTTGAGTATTTCAACTATCTGGATGAATCGGGTGGATTCAAAGACGGTGGATACACGTTGGCAGAGCAGGAGAGATTTCTCTCTCATTGTGCCTATTGGGAGGTTATGGCTCTCAGACACCTCAAACAGTACGGGAATCGGAGACCGGTATATATCGAATTCTAGCCGCTCATCCTGAGCTCGTCGAAGGACGAGCGGGGCTAAAGACGTAAAGAATGAGCTTTTACACCTACATCCTGAGATGCTCAGATGGCTCTTACTATGCAGGCCATGCGGATGAACTTGAGAAGAGGATTGCAGCCCACCACATGGGTGCAATCCCAGGATACACCTCCGGCCGCAGACCAGTTCGGTTGGTGTTCACTGAAGAGTTCTTCTCTAGGGAAGAGGCATTTCAGAGAGAGCGTCAAATAAAGGGTTGGACTCGACGAATGAAGGAAGCACTGATTCGTGGAGATTGGAGTAGTCTGAGGCAACTATCTAAGGCTCGTGGTTCGACAGGCTCACCATGAGCGGAACTTAAACGCTTACAATGAGAGGAACTAAATATACCGCTTCTCCTTCGACGAGCTCATGGTGAGCGGGGCTACTTATGAACGTAGGGCTAAACACCACAACCCGGTGGCAGGTAAGATGACCTGTCCATTAAACGGCGCTCCGTCTCCTCCATCAGCGTCTCTGCCAGAGAAGCGCCAAAGCCTCCAAGCAGCCTTGCTCTCAATGGGTTGCGAGGGAGAATGTAAGTTGGTTGCCGATATTACCAAATAATCTCTGCAATCGACTTAATCGAGGGGCAAAGCCCTTGACAATACCTTTTCCATCAACATACCATCTCTACTGGGCGGCATGGAGAGTTTTTCTTATTGGAATGGGCATCAGCCGCCGGATCGTCAGTCACACTACCACGATAGTGGCTCCTTTCTCGTCCCCCTGAAGCGGCTTCCGAAGATAGGTCTGTATTTTTGCCGTCGTTGTGAGGGTTAGATTGATATTATGGCCGGAGCCTGGTAAATGACCAAGTACGTGTTCGTAACGGGCGGTGTGGTCAGCTCGGTGGGGAAGGGGATAAGCGTTGCCTCGATAGGCCGCATTCTCAAGAGCCGTGGAATCTCGGTCTCCGTGCTGAAACTCGATCCCTACCTGAATGTGGACCCCGGCACCATGTCCCCATACCAGCACGGCGAGGTGTTTGTCACCGATGACGGGTCGGAGACTGACCTTGACCTTGGTCACTATGAACGATTCACAGACATGAGGCTGACCAGATCATCCAACGTCACCGCTGGGCAGATATACAGCTCGGTCATTGCCAGGGAGCGACGGGGAGAGTTTCTGGGAGGGACCATTCAGGCGGTCCCCCACGTTACCAACCAGATAAAGGACAGCATCAAGAAACTGGCCAATGAAACCGGTGCTGAGGTGATAGTGGTGGAGGTTGGCGGCACCGTGGGTGACATCGAGGGCCTGCCTTTCCTGGAGGCCATACGGCAGATGAGGAACGAGGTGGGACGTGACAACGTCTTCTACATTCACGTGACCTTTCTCCCGTATATCTCCTCGGCAGGGGAGCTGAAGACCAAACCCACCCAGCACAGCGTCAAGGAGCTCCGCGGCATTGGAATTCAGCCAGATGCCATTCTTTGTCGGAGCGACCACCCTGTCACCGAGGACATCAAAGCCAAGATATCGCTTTTCTGTGACGTGCAGCCGCATGGAGTAATTCCTCTGCCCACCGTCTCCAATGTCTACGAAGTGCCTCTGATACTGGAAGACGCAGGTCTGGCAGACCAGATTATCGACTCCCTGGGGCTTACATATCAGAGTAAGGACATGGCTGAGTGGCGGGACATGGTGCAGCGCATGAAGGAGTTGGATAACCCACTGACCATAGCGGTGGTTGGTAAGTATGTAGACCTCCCGGACTCCTACATCTCCGTCAAGGAGGCCCTCAGACATGCTGGACTCCATCATGGTAGGGAAGTGGAGGTCTCCTGGGTCCATTCGGAGGATATCGAAAAGGATGGCCCTGACCAGTATTTGGGTTCCGTCTCTGGCATCGTGGTTCCGGGGGGCTTTGGCCCCAGAGGCATAGAGGGCATGATCCAGGCCGTCCGCTACGCTCGGGAGCGTCGAGTCCCTTACCTGGGTCTTTGCCTGGGGATGCAGGTTATGGTGGTGGAGATGGCCCGGGCCGTTCTCAACTCACCGGACGCCAACTCCACCGAGTTCGATGAGAATACCTCCCATCCCGTAATAGACCTCATGCCGGATCAGCGCTCCATTCGCTCCAAGGGAGGGACAATGAGGCTGGGGGTGTATCCTTGCCACCTGCTGGAGGGAACCATAGCTGCCAAGGCCTACGGCACCTCTGAAATAAATGAGCGCCATCGTCATCGGTGGGAGTTCAACAACTCCTATCGTGAACGCCTCCAGGAAGGGGGTCTCATTGCGAGCGGTCTGTCTCCGGATGGAAGCCTGGTGGAGATCTCCGAGTTGATAGACCATCCGTTCATGGTGGGGGTTCAATTTCATCCTGAGTTTCTCTCACGTCCTAACAAAGCACATCCCCTGTTCCTGGAGTTTATAGGCGCGGCCAAAGACACACTGAGAGAGGGAGGGCAACATCCGCTGCCAATCTACAATGGGGAATAGGTGCCCGGATATGGTGCTGGTACGTCAGGCCCTGACCGAGCACAGTGGATGGACGAGCATGCTGGAATGTGGTACAATAGAAGGGCGTCAGGAATGGTAACTACTCTTGACACGGTCAACTCGGAGCAAACCCACCACCCCATCATCCCTGTGTTGCGTCAGTGTCAATCCCGCGATTGTGACCGAGTGCGGCTTTAACGATTAACAAGTTACCGGACAACGGAAGATGTGACAGCCATGATTATCTCTGGCTCCGTTGTCGGTGAGGGTATGAACACCAAGGTTGAGGGAGCAGCTGGGTGAGGTGGGGAGATAGCAGGGAAGCCCCTGGCATGGTGGGAAAGATGCCCAAGTACTATCAATGTCCTTGTTAACAATGATATGGGTGCATGCCAAGTACCGTGCGGTTTTGGCGGCGGCAGTCACAGCTAAATCACCCATGAAGAATCTATCAACATTACTGGATCAATCTTAAGTGTGAAGTCGAGGCTGAAATGGAAAAAGAACTCAGTAAAGGAAGCCCAATACCTTGGAGAAAGTCATGAACCTGGCCGAACTGGACGGAAAAGATAAGCAAGAGCTATTAACACTGGCACAGGAGTTGGGGTTGGAGAACGGCCTCTCTGCTCTGCCAAAGAGTGAGATCGTCTTCCGGATGATGCAGTCCTATGCGGAGCAGCAGGGGTATATCCTGGCCTCCGGCATCCTGGATTTAATCAACGAAGGCTACGGCTTTCTCCGCCAGCCCAGTCTCAAACCCAGCCCCAATGACGTGTACGTCTCTCAGTCCCAGATACGGCGGTTTGCTCTGAGGTCTGGTGACCACGTGATGGGACAGGTGAGGCCACCCAAAGACAGCGAGAAGTACTACGGCCTGGTACGGGTGGAGGGGGTAAACGGCCTTGACGCCGATGTTGCCAGGAACAGGCCGAATTTTGAGGACCTCACGCCCATTTTCCCGAACGTTCAGTTGAAGCTGGAGACCACTCAGGATAATCTATCCACCCGCCTTATGGACCTATTATCCCCCGTCGGTCGTGGTCAGCGCGGCCTCATAGTGTCCCCTCCAAAGGCAGGCAAAACCACACTGCTCAAGCATATCGCACAGGGCATAACGGCCAACAACCCCGGTGTGCACCTCATGGTGGCCCTCATTGGAGAGCGCCCTGAGGAAGTGACCGACGTGAAACGTTCCATAGAGGGGGAGGTGTTCAGCTCCACCTTCGATGACCCTGTAGAGGACCACTGCCGCGTCGCGGAACTGGCCCTGGAGCGGGCAAAACGCCTGGTGGAATCGGGAAGGGACGTCGCCATTCTTCTGGACAGCATCACGCGGCTCACAAGGGCCTACAACCTGTCACTGCCCACCAGCGGAAGGACACTTTCCGGAGGCATTGACCCGGTGGCCCTCTATCCGCCCAAGCGTTTCTTTGGCGCTGCCCGCAACACCGAGGAAGGCGGCAGTCTTACCATCCTTGCAGCCTGTCTGGTCGACACGGGTAGCCGTATGGATGAGGTCATCTACGAGGAGTTCAAGGGCACAGGTAATATGGAGATCCACCTGGAACGAAGGCTGGCCGAGCGTCGTGTCTTCCCTGCTATCGACATCCAGCGCAGCGGTACACGGAGAGAAGAGCTTCTGCTGGACGAGGATACATTGAAGCAGGTATGGTTGCTCCGTCGCATGGTATCCATGATTACCTCCGGCTCCATGGAGTCCACCGAGGCGACCGAGAAGGTCATGGAACGTATGAAGAAGACCACCACCAACAAGGAGTTCCTAGCCACCCTGACCAAGGACGTGTAACCCCCTCTTCCGTAAATTTCTGTTCATCAGACAACCCCCTTGCAACATTGCATGGCGGCTTGGCCGTTCACCATATCCCCGCTTCGCGGCTCTGTATCTCTGCGTTCCAGAAGGCCCAGCCCAGGCTATGGCCGCGCCATGAGAGGGACATCTTGATGCCCCCGCTCCGATATGAAGAATGATAGTATGAGTGGCGATAATTCGGGCAGTGTGGATTAACGCAGGGAGGCCAGATGCCGGGGGAAAGATCGACTAAGAAACGCCTTGACCAAGCTATGATGGAGCGTGGCATGGCCGACAGTTTGGAAATGGCTCGCGCTTTGATTATGGCGGCGAGGGTGGAAGTCGATGGGAGGCTGTCTGTCGCTGCTGGTCAGAGGGTATCCTTGGAGGAAACCATAGCCTTAAAGGCGGGGCCCGAGTACTATGGCCGTGGCGGCATCAAGCTGGCTCACGCCCTTGACCATTTCCAATTGGCGACGAGCGGCATAGTCGCCCTGGATGTCGGAGCTTCCACTGGCGGCTTCACCCACTGTCTTCTCCAGAGGGGCGCACAACGGGTCTATGCCCTTGACGTTGGATACGGCCAGCTTGATTATAGGCTCAGACAGGACTCCCGGGTGGTGGTCTTGGAGAAGGTCAACGCCAGGTATCCCTTTCCCCTGGATGCCGTGGCGGACATGGCAACGGTGGATGTGTCCTTCATATCTCTTACCAGGGTGTTACCTTCGGTAGCATCGCACATTCGGGAGGGAGGGTCCATTGTCGCCCTTGTGAAGCCGCAGTTTGAGGCGCGGCGGAACGAGGTTGGGAGAGGCGGCGTGATCAGAGACTCCAAGGTACATGCCCGTGTGTTGGGTAGAGTGATAGCCTGGGTCGTTAACAACGGCTTCCGTCTCAAGGGCCTTGTGCCATCGCCAATAACGGGAGAACAGGGCAACCGCGAGTTCTTTATTCTGGTAAGTGCACATCGTTGAAAGCAGCCATGCGGTTAGGAGTCCGGAATGGAAGAGCCTACAATTCCTGAAGGAGACCAGATACCAGGGGAGGCCCTGTCTATAGAGGAAAGGACAAGGGAGGAGGTGGAGCAGGTCCTCAGGTTGATGGGTGACGGGGACAGGAACTCCGCTCTGGCCCTGTTCAGGGAGTTGCACCCCGTCGACCAGGGCGAGGCGCTGCTTGGGTTGGGGCAGGAGCTATGCTGGGAGCTATTGGCCGACCTCACTCCGAAGGAGACGGCGCAAGTCCTGGAGCACCTGGACATGGATGAGGCGCTTGTGGTTACAGCGGGGATTGATCCCCAAGTGTTACCCCTTGTTCTGGACGAGACCCGCCCCGATGTGGCTGCCGATATCTTGAGGCAACTGCCTCAGGAACAGTCCCAGGAAACCCTGGAAGCCATGTTGGAGGCCCAGGAGGTGACTCCGCTTCTGGGCTACGCCGATGAGACCGCCGGTGGGTTGATGGTCCCAGAGTTTCCGGTGGTGGCCGACCACATGACGGCAGGCATAGCCCTTGACGTCCTTCGTCTCCTGGGGCCGGACGCCGAGGAGTTCGGCTCCATATTTGTAGTCGACGATCAGGTCAAGCTGCTTGGCTCCATTACCATCACACGCCTGGCCCTGTCTCCACTCAATACAGTGGTGAGAGAAATTATGCAACCTGAAATTATCTCGGTTACATCTGAGATTGACCAGGAGGAGTGCGCCCGCCTGATGGATCGGTACAATCTCAGGCATCTTCCCGTCGTTGATCAGGAACAACGGCTGATCGGCATCATTCAGGTGGAGGATGTAGTGGATGTCGTGCAGGAGGAAGCCACGGAGGACATGTACCGCATTGCCGGTATAGCCGGAGAGCGGGTGATGGGGTCTTTTGGGAATTCGGTGCGCAGCCGCTTGCCGTGGCTGTACATCAATCTGGGGACCGCGTTCCTGGCGGCACTGGTGATCAGCTTCTTTGAGTCTACGATTGCCAGGGTGGCAGTCCTGGCGGTGTTTCTACCGGTTGTGGCAGGGCAGGGAGGCATAGCTGGGACTCAGACGCTCACCCTGGTGGTACGCGGTATGGCCCTTGGTGAAATCAGTCGGCACAGCGGTCTCCAACTCATAAGCCGAGAGCTGCTTTTGGGGTCAGTTCACGGACTGCTCTTGGCGGTGGCGGTCGGCTTGGTGGCGTATGTTTGGAATGGGACTGCCGTATTGGGTGTGGTGGTTGGCGCTGCGATGCTCGGCAACATGATAGTGGCAGGGCTTGCCGGGAGCGGTGTGCCCCTCTTGCTGCGAAGATTCAATATGGACCCTGCGGTGTCCTCGGTTATCTTCGTGACCACCTTTACAGATGTGCTGGGTTTCCTCTTTTTCCTCGGCTTGGCCGCGGTCTTAGTCGAGTCCCTGGTCTAGTATGTGGGGTGAATTCAGAATTGAATCGGGCGAGGGGTCTTGCCCAAAATGTCATTCTGAGGAAGTCCTTCCCGTACAGGAAGGACGACGAAGAATCTGGGGTGGGGTTTCAACGTGCTCAGGATAGCCCCGCTACCCCAGACCCTTCGCGGAGTTTATCCTGAGCCAAGGCGAAGGACTCAGGGTGACATGGTAAGTCTCGGCTTCTTGGGCAAGGCTCAGGCGAGGAACGAATGAGTCCCACACTGGGGGCAATGCCACGCCGCAATACAAGCGCTGACGCGCTCTATTGAATCTTCAGGTTCGCTTGAAATACCTTGTCGCTGCGAAATGGCCCGACTATGGCCGTGCTGAGCTTTTCGGTAACAAGCAGACTGTTGGCCACTCTCCGCATGTCTTCGGTGGTCACGGAGTCCACCTTGGCCAAGACCTGCTCAACGGTCAGCACCTCGTTCTGGAGAAGCTCCTGGGCTCCCAACCAGGACGCCACACTTCTACTGTCCTCCATTCGCAACACAAGGCGACCCTTGAGGAACTCTCTGGCCTTGTGAAGCTCCTCCTCCGGCACTCCCTCTTTAATCCGGTGCATCTCATGGAGAATGCTTTGCACGGCTTTGTTGGCATTCTTGGGGTCAACTCCGGCATAGGCAATGAAGGTTCCGCAGTCCTTCAGGTGGCTGGTGGTGGAGTGGACATCGTAGACCAGGCTCTGGTTCTCTCTCAGTTCAAGGAATAGACGGCTGCTCATGCCGTCGCCAAGCACGGCGTTCAGCAGGTCAAGGGCATACCTGTCCGGGTCTGTTGATGATAGTCCCTTGACGGCTATGCAGATGTGCGCCTGCTCAGTCTTGCGCCGTTCCATGCTCATTCTGGGGGCCGACTGGCCGTCCTCGGCGGGAAACCAGGTGCCTGGTTTGTGGGTGGTCCAGTCTCTAAAACGAAGGTCTACAGCTTCAACGGCTTCTTCGTCGGATACGTTGCCGGCTATGCTCACCACCATGTTGGGAATGGTGTACTGCCGGTGCATGTACTGCATCAGCATGTCTCTGGTTATGTTTTGTACCGATTCACGAGTGCCTCCCACGTCCCTGCCCATTGGCTGGTCGGGCCACATGACCTCGTCTATCAGCAGGTCGGCCCTGTAGCTGGGAACGTCGTAGCTCATGGAGAGCTCCTCCAGGATTAC
This sequence comes from Chloroflexota bacterium, assembly GCA_027622595.1. Lineage (GTDB taxonomy): Bacteria > Chloroflexota > Dehalococcoidia > Lucifugimonadales > UBA2985 > JASLXI01. Next base: position 6,758 of record JAQBZZ010000017.1, on the reverse strand, counting down.
GGGGCGTTCCTTTTCCATCTCTTCAGGGTCGATCAGGGGGTCCTTGACGATGTCCGCGAGCACATCCAGCGCCTCATGGAAGTGGGTCACAGGGACCTTGCAGTAGTACGTGGTCAGCTCACGGTCTGTTGCAGCGTTCAGGACTCCGCCGATTCCCTCGATGGCCTCGCTGACCTCCTTGGATGTGGGACGGCGGGGAGTGCCCTTGAAGCACATGTGCTCCACGAAGTGGGATATCCCAGCTTCTTCCGGGGTCTCGTACCGGGAACCCGCGCCCACATAGAATACGATGCTTGCCGATTGGGTATGGGGCATGTGGCTGGTGAGAATTCTGAGTCCATTTGATGTTACGGTCTTCTTGTGCATATTCTAGTAATTTAAATCCAATCTCTGAGTATTATGGTGTTCTACTGGTAGCCTAGGGTAATTGGTATAGAACGTCAACCGTGGCAAGGGGCTAATGAGGTCAAAAATCGGTCAACCTACGGAGTGTCGGGCATTCGACAATGCAACGGGGAGTCTACTGGCTCGGCTATATCTCTAGGCTTGAATCCCAGACCACTCAGGTATTGGAGCGCGGCTCATGAGTCCCATCACCGCCTGCCGCGCGTCCATGCCCTGGAACAGGACGGTGCTGAGTGCCTGGGTCAACGGCATATCCACATTCAGTCTGGAGGCCAGTTGGAGAGCGCCAACGGTGGTGCCCACCCCTTCGGCCACGTTTTTCATGGAGGCCAGAATCTCCTCCAGTTTCCTCCCTGAGGCCAGTTGTTCTCCAACGTACCTGTTCCTGCTGAGGGGGCTGGAGCAGGTGGCCACAAGGTCTCCAAGGCCGGTCAGTCCTGCGAAGGTGAGTGGGTTGGCTCCGGCAGCGACTCCAAGGCGGGTTATCTCCACAAGCCCGCGGGTGATGAATGCGGCCTTTCCATTGTCCCCATAGCTCAGGCCGTCGCTGATTCCAGCTCCGAGGGCGATGATGTTCTTTAAGGCTCCGCCAAGCTCCACCCCGACCACGTCGGTGTTGGTATATACCCTGAAGACGGGGGACATGAAAAGCTCCTGTGCTCTCAGGGCGACGCTTTCATCACGGGAGGCGATGACGGTGGAGGCAGGCATCCCCTGGGCTATCTCCTTGGCGAGGTTGGGGCCGGAAAGTACACCGATACGGGAGTGGAAAGCCTCTGGCAGCTCCTCCTCCATGACCTGACTCATGCGGTTTGCCGAAGTCTTTTCCAGGCCCTTGGTGGCGCTCAGCAATATGGATCGGTGGTCCAGGTGGGGCAGCAGACCGCGGATATTCTCTCGAAGGCTCCGTGAGGGCACAACCATGACCACCATGTCTGCTCCGGACAGGGCCGCTTCTGCGGACGCGGTGGCGTGCATACTCGGCGGAAAGGGGAATCCAGGCAGCAGTCGCAGGTTCTCCCCGGCGCTTTCCAATGCTGCGGCCTCTTCCTGAGTGCGGGCAAACAGCAGCACGTCGGAGCCGTTACGGGCCAGTATCATAGCCAGGGTTGTTCCCCAGCTGGTAGTGCCTATTATGGAGACCTTCGCCACCATTAAGACCGTGCCCTAACCGGAGGTTCCCAGGGGGGAGTCGCTCACGTTTATCGATTCGCCCAGCTTGTGCTCCCGGCCTTTCATGAGGCGGAAGATGTTCTCGCGGTGCTTGAACAGCACAATGGGGGCTCCTATGGCGGGGTACAGGACATAGATTAAAGAGGAAACTCCGAGAGGAAGGGACGGAGCAAGCAACGCCAGAAGAAACATGGACACTACGGCCGTGACCGCCCCTATTATGGAGCCGAGTGAGACGTATCGGAAGAGGGCGATGAAGGGAAGGCCGACCGCCATCATTATGAGACCTGCTATGGGTGATAGGGCGCAGAATGAGCCGATCCCTGTGGCGCTGCCCTTTCCTCCCTTAAACCGTAGAAAGATTGACCAGTTGTGACCAACCAGCACGGAGAGGGCTACAGCAACCTCCAGAGATGGTGACGGGTCGATAATCTTGGCCAGGACTACGGCGAGGATGCCCTTCCCTACATCAAGCACAAGCACCGCCAGGGCCGGCCACACTCCCAATGTACGCAGGACGTTGGTCATTCCCGTGTTGCCGCTCCCGTACTGGCGTACGTCAATGCGCCGGACGAGCCGTGCTACGAGAAGGCCAAAGGGAACGGCTCCCAGGAGATAGCAGAGAGGAACCAGCAGCCAGAACGTCACTTATCCCTTACCTCTGGTTGAGAATATCAGATGAAGCGGGTTTCCCGCAAAGCCGAACGCTGAACGGATCTGGTTCTCGATGTACCGCTGGTAGGAAAAGTGGACCAGCGACGGGTTATTGACGAAGGTCACAAATGTAGGTGGACTGGCGCCCCTCTGGTAAATGCGATATATCTTGAGGGCATGTCCACCCCGGCCGGACGGCGCGTGGGCCGCCACTGCTGACATTAGCGTTCTTTCCAGGACTCCTCTGCCCACTATCTTGGTTCCATGCTGATAGACGTTCAGCGCCGTTTCCATTACATTCTGCACGCCTGTTCCCTTTAGGGCGGATGTAAAGCAGATTGGAGCGTATGGGATAAACTTCAGCATGCGGCGCACTTCCGCTGCCATCTTCTCTTTATTCATATCCATATCTTTATCAACCAGGTCCCACTTGTTCACCACCACCACCACCCCTTTGTACGTGTCCATGACCTGCCCTGCGATGTGGGTATCCTGGGCGGTGACGCCCTCTGTGGCGTCGATGACAAGGAGGCATACGTTGGAACGCTCGATGGCTCTTACGGCCCTCAAAACGCTGTCTTTCTCGATACCAGGCTCAATGCTTCCCCGCCGTCTTACCCCGGCGGTATCTATCAACGAAACGGGCTTGCCGGCAAAATCGAAGGATATGTCTATGGCATCTCGGGTGGTTCCCGGTATGGGTGAGACGATAGAGCGCTCGTGTCCCAGGATGGTATTGAGGAGCAGAGACTTGCCGACGTTGGGGCGGCCCACTATGGCGAGCCTCATGTCTCCCGGGGTATCATTGTCCTCAGATGGTTCTGCCAGCAGACTATCCAGCTGAGCCAGAAGGTTCCTCATACCCAGATTGTGGTATGCGCTGATGGGCAAGGGGTCTCCCAGGCCAAGAGCATAGAACTCCATAGCATCCAGCTCTCTCTTCGGGTTGTCCACCTTGTTCACCGCCAGCATCATGGGCTTTGCCCTCAGACGCAGGGACTGAGCGATCTCCATGTCCGCAGGCGTAATCCCATCCACGACGTCTGTCAGGAAGATGATGGCGTCGGCCTCCTCTATGGCCATTTCCACCTGCGCCCTCACCTTTTCCCAAAGGTCTGAGGTGGGTGCGACCTCAATGCCGCCCGTATCGACGAGTATGAGAGATTGGTCTTTCCACGGGATGGTGGCGGTCACCCTGTCCCTGGTGGTGCCAGGCACGTCAGAGACAATGGCCGCAGGTTGCCCAACCAGCCTGTTGAAGAGGGTGGACTTGCCCACGTTGGGCCGACCGACGATTGCTACTAAAGGCTTTGTCATTTCTTCACGGATTCTAACCCAGTATGTCAGCCAGGATGGCCTTCTGGATATGGAGGCGGTTCTCCGCCTGATCAAATACCACGGACTGGGGATGTTTCAGCAGGCCGGGTGAGATTTCCTCACCAGGATGAGCGGGCAGTGGATGCATAAACAGAGCCCCCTGCTTGGCATGAGCCAGCAGTCCCTGGTCTACTCTATAGGACTCAAAAGCCATACGCCTGCGCTCCGTTTCCTCTTCCTGCCCCATGCTTACCCAGACATCGGTGTAGATAACGTCCGCATTTGCGACCACTTCTTGAGGGCTCTCCGAGAGAGTTAGATCACCTCCGTTATCCCGCGCCCTTGCCCGCGCCTTCTCCATCACCGGGGTGGGTATGTGATATCCCGATGGAGAGGCAATGGCGAAGTTGGCTCCTACGCTGGCGGCAGCAAGGGCCAGGCTGGCAGCCACGTTGTTGCCATCGCCTATGTAGGCAATTTTTACGTTTTTCAAGTCGCCCTTCTTCTCATAGATGGTGAGCAGGTCTGCCAGGGCCTGGCACGGATGCTCGTCGTTGGAGAGGGCGTTTATCACAGGCACGGAAGCGTAGCGAGCCAGGGTCTCCAGGGTGCTCTGGGCGAATGTGCGCACCACCAGAGCGCTGACGTAGCGGGATAGGACCCTGGCTATGTCAGCCGGGGGCTCCCTGACTCCCAGTCCCACTTCGTCCCGTCCAAGGTAAATAGGGTGGCCTCCCAGCTGATGAACCGCCACGTCGAAGGTCACCCTGGTTCTCAGCGAGGGCTTCTCGAAGAGAAGGGCTACGGACTTCCCCGCTAGAACTGGGGGTGCAGTCTCCTTCTTGAGTGTCACAGCACTCTGGATCAGGCCCAATATCTCCTGGGAAGTGAGATCAGCAATGGATAGGAGGTGTTTTGATTTCATCGTGTCCTCCGGGTGCAGTAAGTACAGATTATAGCAGAAAGGGGTAGAGAATCAGAGTGAGGTGCCAAGGATTGCCGGTATCGGTGGACTATGTGCGTGGATTCCGATTTATGTTGTCAATGAGTAGGTCCATATTGCAGAATTAATAGCGGAAACTGTCAGGAGGTGCATAGAGGACCCTGACTTAGGAAAAGATGGAGGACAGAAAGTGTAAGTAACGTTAGTTAACATTAACTAACGTTGAGTTCAGTTAAGTTGACAGAACTATGCGCAGTTTTACAATAGTGTCATCAGGTGCCTTATGTAGTTCAGGTCATGCTCCAACTACTGCTCAGGCTACCTGGGCGACCCAGTAGCAGAAAGACTCGGGGGTGATTAACAGCCCTCTCAGCCGACTCAACTGCGTAAAGCCGCAGTCCTATCCCTGTCCAGAGAAATGTGGGAGAAGGAGGCTGCGGTGAGGAGACTCAAGAAACTTGGGATCGCCATGGTCTTGGCGTTGCTGTTGACCCTGGCCAACATGGCAGCTAGCGTCTTGGCCGGGCCTGGGCCCAGTCTGCTTACAATACAAACACAGCGTGACTGTCCGGAGCAAAACGGTGAGACCCACTACCTCTACACGGACGGCCAAGGCCAGATAGTTCGCTGCATGGGTAACTGAAGTATTATCTGAGTGGAATTCCCATTTTTTAAGCAAGGGTTCTCTACCATTGCTTTGCTCCTTGCATTATAGGCGGCACTCTTTTCCAAGAAAGTTATCCTGGGAATGGCCTTGCCTAAAATCTAGGGTGGGGTTTCAACGTGCTCAACATAGCCCCGCTACCCCAGACCCTTCGCGGAGTTTATCCTGAGCCAAGGCGAAGGACTCAGGGTGACATGGTAGGTTCTACTTTTTGGGCAAGGCTCCTGGGAATATTATCCTGGATAGGGTACAGGAACTCCAATGATGGGATAGGAAGGATTGCGGTGTTACCGTTTTGGGGAGGAGAGGAGACTACTGTGACTATCAGCGTCCGGCTAGCTGGAAGTACTTGCCCTCGGTCTTGATGGACGGGGCCATAACCAACTCCGCCTGTTGCATATCGGCTATAGTGAAAGCGCCGCACATGCCCATGGCCGCCCTCAAGGCTCCCTCCAGGTTCTGGGTTCCATCAGTCATGGAGGTCGGCCCGAAGAGCAGTTGGTTTAGAGGAGCTTTAGAGCCTACATTTATCCTGGTGCCCCTTGGAAGGGCCGGGTGAAAGCTTGCCATGCCCCAGTTGTAGCCCATACCGGGAGCTTCCTCTGCCTGGGCGAAGGTGGTGCCCAACATCACGGCATCAGCCCCACTGGCGATGGCTTTGCAGATGTCACCCCCTGTGCGCATGCCTCCGTCGGTGATTATGGGTACGTACCGGCCCGTGCGGTGGAAGTACTCTTCACGAGCGGCGGCGCAGTCCAGGGTGGCGGTTACCTGGGGCACTCCTATTCCCTCCACCTCGCGGGTGGTGCAAATTGCCCCCGGTCCAACGCCCACCAGGACTCCTTGGACACCCGTCTCCATAAGCTCAAGGGTGGCGCTATAGGTGACGGTGTTGCCGACCACCACGGGAGCACGCACCTGCTTGCAGATATCGGACAGGTCGAGACCCTGGGTGCTCTTCGATAGGTGGCGTGCCGTGGTGACCGTGGACTGGATGAACAGGATGTCCGCTCCGGCCTCAACGGCAATGGGGGCCAGGCGTTTGGCATTGGCTGGGGTTATGGACACGGCGCAGGTCACGCCTGCTCTCTTGATCTCCTCTATTCTCTCACCTATCAGGTTGTCCTTAACGGGGGAAGAGTAGACCTTCTGAAGCAGTTTGGTAGCCTGCTCCTGGGGTACCTCGACGATACTCCGAATTACGGCTTCCGGGTCGTCATAGCGAGTGTAGATGCCCTCCAGGTTGAGGACTGCAAGGCCTCCCATTTTGCCAACGCATATGGCGAATTTTGGTGAAGCAACGGCATCCAGAGAAGAGGCCAGGAATGGGATGGAGAAGGTAAAATTCCCCAGTGAGAAGTTTATATCTGTCTGGTCAGGGTTTACGGTCACGTCCCCAGGGACGATAGCCACTTCATCAAAGCCGTAAGCTCTACGGAGTTCTTTTAGGTGAGGAACTTCCATGGACTATCCCCTAGCAATTGTGTTTGAGCGACTATATCACTGGGCCATTTGTAAGTCAATGTAATCCGTGATGCGATTCCCCGGGAATGTCGAAATGCACCAACACCCTAGTGTAGTGTTACCGTTATGTCTTTACAA
>JAQBZZ010000061.1 GCA_027622595.1 Chloroflexota bacterium | reverse complement strand
GACTTGGTCGCTGCCATCGAAGATTTCATCCGGGTCAACAACGAGAACCCCAAGCCCTTCGTCTGGACCTGATCAGGGGGCAGATTGGCGACGTGGACAGCAGGCTGGCGAAGCTGTACGAGGCCCTGGAGACCGGAGAATTCACTAGCAGGGAGATGGCTCCCAGGATCAAAGTCCTCGTGAACAAGAAGGAAGAGCTTGAACGCGCCGATTCCGATGCCCGTGCTCGCCTCCAGAGCCGGACAACAGAACTGTCGGACCCTGAGACTGTCATGAGGTATGCCGAGGATCTGAAGGCGCTTCTAGAGCACTCTTCAATCGTCGAGCAGAGGGCCTTCTTGAAATCGTTTGTGCGGTCAATCGTCGTGGCCCAATCTCGGATTACAATCGAATATACGATACCTTTACCTGACGACGGGCCAGGGGGTATAGTAACTGAGGGGCTGCCAGTTCTGTCTTTTGTCCAAAATGGCTCCCCGAGTAGGATTCGAACCTACGACCTAGCGGTTAACAGCCGCCCGCTCTACCGCTGAGCTATCGGGGAAGGGGAGCATGGTATCTATTGGATACGGAACCGGTTTGCTAGGGGGATTATAGCATCCAGGTATAGAAGCCAACAAGGGCGGTCTTACGGCCTGCTTAGGGAAATTACAAGGGCGATAATGGGGCCGGGACATAAAGGAAACGGGGAAGGGTTTACACAAACCCCTTCCCCGTTTATCACTGCTTCTTAACGGTCGTGCCTACGGGCTGCCGATGGCAAAGACCGCCTGGACGCTTACCTGCAACTCCAGCTCTCCCGCGCTAACGGGGGTGACAGCCGAATCTGCAAATACTGCAGCTTCCATACCATCGAAGCTTCGCGCCTGAGGTACGCTGCTGCCGCTTTCGGTGATGAACAGCAGGTTGCCCCTGGTCACACCGGTGAGGGTGGCAAACTGGTCAGCCTTGGCCAGTGCATCCAGTACAGCGCTCTCTCTGGCCTGCATCTGGGCCGCCGAAGCGTCCTCTACGGTGAACTGTATGCTATTGATACGGGTGACGTCGCCACCTGCTCTGACCACATCGTCTATCGTCGCACCCACGATGTCCAGGTCCCTGATTTTGGCGGTGACGGTATTGGAGACCCGATAGCCGGTCAGGATTTGCTTCCCATAACGTCCGCCGTTTTCATACACATCCTGATATGTGTACTCAGGGTAGATGTTGAAGTAGCGGGTCTGGATGTCCTTGTCCGCAATTCCTCTGGCCTTGAGGGCCTCAATGATTCCGGTCATTGCCGCGGCGGCCTCAGCCCGCGCTGCTTCCACGGTGTTGGCCCTGACCTCAACACCCAGACTCAACAGGGCCAGGTCCGGGGCCAGGGTGACCTTGCCCAGCCCTGTGACCCATATACCGGCTTGCTGATTACTACTCACCTGTCCCAGAGCCGGTGCGATGGAATTCGCAAAGGATGCCAGATCGGCAGAGGTAAAGCTTCCCAGAGCGCCTGTGTTGGTAAAGCCACCTGTCATATTGTTTGTGCCGCCCGTATTGGCTCCTACCTTAGGTGTTGCTTCTGTACCTGTGTTGCACGCAGCCCCCAGAAGCATCGCTGCCGTCAGCACCAGTTCCATCAACAGTCCGGTTGTTCTTTTCATTGTCCTGTCCTCCTCATCCTTTAACATTGCTTTTGCAACCTGTCCTACATATATAGACGGGCTTTCTTTTTCAAAAGTTCCATCCGGTCATGTGGACTCTCTGCGCCGTCTGTATCGCCGGGTCGCAAACAGGGTGATGAGGGCCAGCGATGCCAATAAGCTTCCTAGCAATATTTCCAGTGCCGTCGTTGGTAACGTTTCTTCTGGCTCAATACTTTCAATATCTGCTTGGGGGATAGAAGCGTCGGGGATGGCTGCAAAGCCATCCTGGGGAGCCGCTGCTTTCGACTCCAGGGAAGGTGGGGTCGACTCTGCATCTTCAGTCACGAGCGTATTCGTATCTGTATCGCTACTCTCTATCATCTCTGTGTTAGCCTCACTGACCGGAGCAACATCCCTGGAAAATGTGCCAAATAGGTCGCCCGCTACCACAAGCACAAGGGCAACCGACGCCATGGCTGTAGCCGCTCGCATACCCCACAGGTACGCAGGTGCGGATTTTGAGACCCGGGGCTGTGCCGTGACGGCAAAGGAATGTCTTGGAACAGCGTGTGGCAGCGCTTGCAGGAGGCCCACGGTGGCTCTCAGGGTGTGTAGCTCCTCTCGACAGGGGTCGCACATGGCCAGATGGCCCTCTAGTATCGCCGCTTGTGACTCATCCAGACGGCCGTCTATATGCAGAGAGAGTAGGTCTCTGAATCTGCTATGTCCCCATCGATTGAACAGTCCCAACACTCCACCTCCTACAGTTATTGACGGAAAGAAGGGGGCAAAAGTTCCCCGTTCTGGAGTAAATAGTCCCTGAGTTTGGCCCGCGCGCGGCTGAGACGGGAACGGAGTGTCCCCGGCGAGATGCCCACCGACTCGGCTGCTTCCTCGTAGCTCATACCTTCCACGTCAACCAGGACGAGCACCATCCTCTGGTCACGGTGCAGTGTGAGCAACCCGCGCTGAATTTCTTGACCAAGCTCCCCTCGCAGGGCTTCCTGCTCCGGGGAAGGGTCGGAAGAGGCCAGGGTATCCCCACTCTCTTCCATGATGACATCCAGAGAAACGTCCTGCCTGCTCCGCTGTGAGCGGAGAAAGTCTTTGCAGACGTTGGACGCTATCCTGAGGAGCCACGACCTGAGGTTTCCGCCTCTGAATCCTGCGATGCCCCGGTGGGCTTTGATGAGTGATTCCTGCGTTACATCCTCTGCCAGTTGGGCATTCCCCAACATGCGGAAGGATACATTGTGGATCTGGCGCTCATACCTCTGGGCAAGCTGGTTGAAAGCGTCCAGGTCTCCATGTTGGGCCAGCCCCACCAAAGAGTCGTCAGGAATGTCGGATGTGAATGCCAAGCTGTTTTCCCCCAGGTAAATATACTTCAATGGGCACTTTGACGACACCCTGGGGTGTATGCATCGCTGAGATTGCCGATGATGTATAGTAGCTTTGGGGCCTGAAGTGCGTGCAGTGGTGACGAGGCACTTATCAGGGTCTATAATTAGTCTCCTATGTAAGCAATGACAATGAACAGGTCGCCAAACACATAGACATGAAAGACTTCTTTAAGGACCTCCTGGAAACTATTGCTCTGGCCTTAGTGATCTTCCTGGCTCTGCAGTCCAGCGTGAGGAACTATAGAGTGGAGTTATCCAGTATGGAGACCACCCTTTTACCTAAAGATAGGGTCGTGGTGAACAAGCTGGTGTATTTCCACGTGAACACCGAGACTATAGACGGGCTTGTGCCATTTGTGGACATCTGGGAGGATGAGAAGACGCTGTTTCCCTTTCATGCACCCAATCGAGCGGAGATGATCGTCTTCCGTTTCCCCAACGACCCCAGCCGGGATTTTGTGAAACGGGTCATTGGGCTTCCAGGAGAAACGGTGTCGATGAAACGCGGAGATGTGTTCATCGGTGGCGTTATGCTGGATGAACCCTACCTGACGAAGAAAGATGGTGATACTCTGGCCCCGACCCTCGTGCCACAGGACAGCTACTTTGTCCTGGGGGATAATCGCGGCGGAAGCAGCGATTCCCGTCACTGGGGTTCAGTACCTCTCGGCAATATAGTGGGACAGGTCTCTCTCCGTTACTGGCCTCTCTCCGAATTTTCTATCATGTCGGGCAATTCATCAAACGTGGTGGATGCCGGCTCCATTGAAAATCCTTAGTACCTGAGATAGAATCCTTCAGTGTGTTTTGGGCCGTTAGCTCAGCCTGGTTAGAGCTCCGGACTTTTAATCCGGGAGTCCAGGGTTCGAATCCCTGACGGCCCACCACTTTCCAGATATAAACAGAGGCCCCTGGGACTGTTCCAGGGGCCTCTGTTTTGTCACTTGACACCAATTTTGACACCAATTGGTGTCAAAATTGGTGTCAGAGCTAGGCCCAGAGACCCTTTGCCACCATGTCCGCGGCCTCTCTCTGCCACTCCGGGGCGACGTGGGTATAGTGGTTCATCGTGGTGGAAATCTGCGAGTGGCCCAGGACTTCCATCGCCACGCGAGCGGAAACGCCCAGGGCGGCCATTAGGGACGCGGCGCCGTGGCGAAGATCATGGACAACCTTCAGGCTGATCTGCCGCACAAGATCGCATAACTCACCGAATTCCCCTTCTCACCTGGCTATAGACACAACAATTTCCAAAGCCTTGATAAGGGCTTGACATTCCACCCAAGTAGAAGGTTTATGATGGATGAAATCATCCGGAGGTTCTCTCATGAGAATTGGCGAGCTAGGTCGCGAAACAGGGTTCAAGGACAAGACCATTCGCTACTACGAGCGGCAGGGACTGATACCGGACCCGGGTCGCACTGACTCGGGTTACAGGGAGTACAGTTCCGAGGACATCAATCGCCTGACGTTCATCCGCAAAGCCAAGCGCTTGGGGATGTCCCTGAACGACATCAAAGGCGTGCTCCAGGTACATGACCGCAGTGAGGCGACATGCGAGCATGTCCTGTCCCTACTGGACGAGAAGCTGGTTCATGTGAATGCGGTGCTGCAAGACATTCAGGCCTTCAGAGACGAGTTGGCCAGCCTGAAGGAGCTGGAGGCTGAGGGAATAGTCGGGGAGCTCACTGAGGACAACTACTCCTTCGTCGGTGCATCATCCCAGAAACGCTTGTTGCAGGAAGTCGCACCCACCTGGGCTGAGCTCCTCAAAGCCAAGGAGATAGATGCTGCTGTGCTTGTGGGCGCTTGACCCGTGTGCCATGTGTCCGTTGGACATACGGCCAGGGTCCTCGAAGAGGCTGGAATCGCGACCGTGTGCATCTATATTCGTGCGTTCCGCCATCAAGCCCATCGCCTCAAGCCCCCTAGAACCGTCATCACTCCGCACATAATGGGGCGCACTGTCGGAGCCCCTGGAGATGTCGAACGCCAGCGAGAAGTGGTGCGAGCTGCATTGGAATTCCTGGAGTCAGCAGGGGAGCCGGGCAGCGTACTAGAACTTGGTGGCTGACTCCGGTCAGGTCCGTGAGTACCAAGGCGATGCAATAATAATGCCCCGCTCATACGTGGCTGAGCCACTACGGAATTGCGGGCCCGATAGCAAGCCGACTTTTCGAAAGGCCGGGAATGGAGAATCAGTATCTGCTAGTCTATACGTTGATCAAGAAGTTGAGATTGGGTTTCAAGGAGAGTCCTAGTCTTCTAACTTTACCGGCCTCCAGCCTTCCAAGCACACAGTTCTGACCTGGTCCTGCGGTCGTTCTCAGCCCAGGAACTCCTCTATGTGGTAGCGTCCAAGGTTAGCGTAGCAGCGCAGCCAGCGTGACAAGGGTTCTTACCCAGATGAACAGACCCATAAGTACCGTGACCACTTCACCAACACCCTAGTGTAGTGTTACCGTTATGTCTTTACAATGCACTCGGCGTATGCTACGATTGGGTTTA
>JAQBZZ010000060.1 GCA_027622595.1 Chloroflexota bacterium | reverse complement strand
CTCTACCACCCCAAAATCTCTCGGGTTTATTAGGCCTCAAAAAGTGTCCAAAATCGCTGACGTCTTACACTCGAAGTCGTTGTTGCCGAGGGCCGCCAGCACAGGGGCGGTGTTTCCCAGCCAGTCCAGAATGCGTGGTGTGACGATATCGCCGGCGTGCAGGATCAGGTCCACCTGACCAATGCAACCGCCACTTCAGGCCAGGGATAGCGGATGGAGGAGGGCAGGTGGGTATCGGATATCAGGCCTATTTGCATGGACAATCTAACCGGCCTTATTTCCCATGTTCAGGCGGGCCAATTTCGCCAGTTTTACAAAATAAGCTAGGACGGCTGATACCCTTCGGTTGCCAATTTCACCATCGTCTCTGCCACCTTATCCACCTCGCTCTCCGTGTTGAAAAAGTGTGTGCTGAAGCGGACGCCGTCCGGGCCGTGCACCGTCCTGCCAACGATGCCGAAGCGGTCCTGGAGCGTAGTGACTAGCTCTTCCGCGGGCCACTCGTCCAGGCTGACGGTCACCAACCCGCAGGCGGACTCAGGGGATGTCGGGCTGAGCAGGTTGCAGCCATCGATGGGAGCGACCCTCTCTCTGAGAAGATTGGAGAGGCTCATCGCTCGCCGCTCTATCTGGCGAATGCCGGTATCGGTCGCCAGGCGGACGGCCTCAGCGAATCCGGCTGAGATGCCGGGGCTTTGGGAGACGAGGGCGAAGCGCGCCAGCGGACGGCGCTGAGTGGACTCACGGCCTGTCTCCAGGGTGTTGGTGGAAAAGAGAGGCTCCAGCATACCCCGTCGTTCTCGACGGACGTACAGGGCACCGGTACCAACAGGCCCCATCAGCCACTTCTGGCCGGACAGGGCGTAGAAGTCACACCCAAGGTCCTTCATATCGACTTCCACCTGCCCGAAGCTCTGTGCCCCGTCCACGAGCACAGGGATTCCCATCTCGTGAGCCGCGCTGGTTATTTCCTTGATTGGTATTCGCAGACCACAGGTGTACTGGATGTGGCTGAGGGCCACCAGCTTCGTCCTCTTGCTCAGGGCAGACGTCACAAGATTCAAGGTCTCTGATGGCTGAGATAGCGGCGGGATGCTAACGGAAATCACTTTCACACCCATCCGTTCGGCCAGTACATTGGCCGGGGAGGTCAGTGCGGGATGCTCCAGGTCGCAGATCAGGAGCTCATCTCCCGGTTGCCAGTCCATGCCGTAGAGAACGACATTTACGCCTTCTCTGGTGCTGTGAGTGAGGGTCATGTCTTCTTCGTCTGCGTTCACCAGGGAAGCTACGGCTGCACGTGCCTCGTCCTGGATATCGTGGGCGAAGGCCACTCCTCTGGCGCTGGCAGGCCCAAGGGCCGCTTCCTTCTCCAGGGTTTCTGCAATGCGACTTAGGACGGAAGTGGGAGTAGGTCCTGCCCATCCGGTGTTCATGTAGATGAAGTCTCGTGTAACCGGTAGGAGTTCTCTAAGCTGGTCTACATTCATATCTCTGTGTCCATTCTTGCTAATTTGTAAATCTGCTGGTTTTGAAAGTGAGTCTGGAACGATGTTGCTCATTCTATCATGGAGTCTTTTGTAAAACTATGTGCCATGCTCGTTAGGGATTGCTGGCGTTTGGGATTACAGGTAAACTCAATCTTATCGGAAATTGGGCTTGGACGTGGCTCAGGGAGTTTACATGGAACATTTCGGGGGCAATATGGACGGTCACGGCGGAGGTCGCCGCGGTGGCAACACATCGCAGCCCACTGTGCCCATCACCGCGGCCACAACACGGCGGGTGCTCCGCTACTTCCTGCCCTACAAGTCCAAGGCAACAGTCATACTCCTCTGCATCCTGGCCTCTGCCGTCATCGGCCTTGTGCCGCCTCTCCTCATCCGCGCCATAATCGACAGTGCCATACCCGGAGGTAATCTCTCCTTCCTCAGCCGGTTGGCCATCGGCATGGTACTTGCCTCCTTGGTCGCGGGGTTCATCGGCGTGGCGCAGAACTACCTGAGCAACCTGATAGGCCAGGGAGTGATGTACGACATGAGGAACCATCTCTACGGCCACCTCCAGAGCCTTCACCTTGGCTTCTTCATCAGCGTACGCACCGGCGAGACCATCTCGCGTCTGAACAGTGACGTGGCAGGGATACAGAACGTGGTTACTGGTACCCTGGTCAGCATAGTCTCCAATGTAGCCATTTTGGCCACTACCCTTGTAATGATATTCTGGATGAGCTGGCCGTTGGCCATCGTCTCGGTGCTCATACTGCCTCTGTTCATCGTTCCCACCCGCAGAGTGGGGCGAATCCGCCAGGACCTGACCAGGAGCATCCAGGAGCAGCGGGCAGACCTGACCCACATTCTCCAGGAGACCCTGAGCGTGGGCGGGTATATCCTCATGAAAATCTTCGGCCAGGAGCAAGAGGAACGAGAAAAGTTCCGCAAAAAGAACTGGGAGGTCATGAGGCTTCAGATACGACAGGCGCTGGTGGGGCGGTGGTACTTCATGATTATAGGGCTCTTCGGCACACTGGGGCCTGCGTTGATCTACTGGCTGGGAGGATGGCTGGTGTTGCGGGACTCCATGAGCTTAGGCACGGTGGTGGCTTTTGTAGCCTACCTGAGCCGTCTGTACGGGCCTACTTCCTCCCTGGCCAGCGTTCACGTGGACGTCACCGCGTCTCTGGCGCTCTTTGACCGCATCTTTCAGTACCTTGACATGGATACGGAGATAGTCGACGCCCCAAACGCGGGTGTGTTACCCTGTGTTAAGGGACGCGTCGAGTTCCAGGATGTCACCTTCCACTATAGAGAGGGACGCCCTGTGTTGGAGGACATCTCCTTCATCGTTGAGCCGGGGCAGACCGTCGCCCTGGTGGGGCCAAGCGGAGCGGGCAAGACCACCATCACGTACCTGGTGCCCCGGTTCTACGACCCTACCTCCGGACGCATCCTCTTGGATGGCCAGGATATACGGTACGTAACGCTTCCATCGTTGCGTGAGCAGATAGGTATGGTGACCCAGGACACATTTGTCTACCACGACTCTGTGAGGCACAACCTCCTGTACGCCCGCCCTGATGCGGACGATGAGGAGTTGGAGCGCGCCTGCCGTGATGCCCAGCTTTACGAAACTATCATGAAGATGCCCTGGGGGTTCGATACCGTCGTTGGCGAGCGCGGCTATCGGCTGTCCGGCGGCGAGAGGCAGAGGCTTGCCATTGCCAGGGTCATCCTGGAGAACTCCCGACTCATCGTTTTGGACGAAGCAACATCTTCCCTCGATTCGGTCTCGGAGCGCCTGATACAGAGCGCGCTGGAGCCTCTGCTGAGGGAACGAACAGCCCTGGTGATAGCGCACCGCCTCTCCACAATCCTCAAGGCCGACCAGATTCTGGTCATAGACGGGGGCCGTATAGTGGAACGCGGAAGGCACAGCGAGCTTCTGGAGAGGGGCAGCCTCTACACCCGCCTCTACGAAGCGCAGTTCCGTGACCAGGAGCTTTCAACCCCCTCCGATGACAAAATCTTACCTGCCTCTAGTGAAGTGTAACGCACGAGCGACCGTGTGCCATGAGGTCAATCTTTTGTGTAATCGTTACCGTGGCCATCGTGGGTGTATTGACAGCGGCCTGCGATAGGTACGACTCTCAGACTCAGCCAACGCCCGTGGTCACCCTTACAAGAACCCCTGAGCCTACTCCGACAGCCACGCCTGCGCCCTCACCGTCTCCGATAATCGTAGCTACGCAAACCGCTGTGCCTTTGTCCGACCCTCTCGAAGGTTTCATATTGCCCGACCCTGAAACAGGAGTCTGGGATGTTCATGAGGCGTTGGTGGTGGGACAACAATTCCAGCTGGAGGTGGCACGCACCTCTTCTGAGCGGGCACTGGGCCTCATGGGTCGCACGAGCTTACCTCAAGAAGCGGCCATGCTTTTCGTTTTCGAAAGCGAGGAGTACCGAAGTTTCTGGATGAAGAACACCCTGATACCGCTGGATATTCTCTTCCTGGATGCCAGGGGTGTTGTGGTGGATGTTCAGACCATGCAACCTCAGATAGGGGTCTCTGACGACGCTCTGAAAATCTACCGCTCCGCTCAACCCGCCCGCTACGCCCTGGAGATGAACGCCGACTTAGCCGACGCTTTGGGCATTATGCCAGGGGCGCAGATCCTCTTTCGCTGAGTGTGAAATAGCGGCGGCGGGTGCTAGCGTGGTGTCCTTAAGATACACCCCTCAACCTCTACGCTCGTGGTGAGCCTGTCGAACCATGCGAGCGGAGGGAAAGTCCCGCTCATCCTGAGCATGTCGAAGGACATGAGCGGGACTCAGGCGGTGTCCGTCGTTCATCGAGGGGACGTGCGAGGCCATAGACCCGCCCCTCATCGAGGTCAGGCCAGGGGCATTATGCGGCGTGCCATTTGTGGCCGGCGGCGTGGTGGGATAGAAGCTGAAACAATTAATAATCCCCAGCACACAATAGTCACCTTGCCCTAGCTGGTCTGTAGCATTAGACTAGCAATATGTTTCCTTTCACCCCACAACTCTTCAAGGTAATTGAAGATCGATTTGGAAAATGGATAGCTACAGTGCTGCTACTTTTAGTAATGTTGGCAATTGCGGCTTTTGCATGGGATGTTATATGGGATAAAGCCGTACAGCCAATTGTATCTCTATCCCAAGATTTAATGACGAGCGGCAGTCTAGATGTGTCAATACCGGGATTCTTCCCTGTAGTGACCAACATTGGTGCACTCTTGCTTGCTTCATGGGTATTAGGTAGCGGTATAGGTTTTCTCTGGAATCGTTTCATCAGGAAACAAAAATCCGCAACACCAAGAGAGGAGGAGCCTGTGACCAAGCTGACCCCTGAACAGGTGGTACAGCATGTAGCGTTTGTTCAGCAACTACAGGCTCTCGGAGCACAGTTCTCTTTGGCAATACAGCAGTCGCAGTCTGGGTACTCCCTCCAGGGTGTGTTCACGCAAGCGTGTAACGACCCTGAGGTACGGGTGAAGATTGAAAGTAGTCCCTTACTAGCCCAGACAACGAGGCTCCTCCAACACGATATTGAAGTCCTTAGCGGGAATGTAAGCCGATACCGACCCCAAGTAGATGCTCTAGATAGCAGCCTGACAGATGGGCAAATGCAGGAACTTTGTAACACCACAAGGGATCTATTCCTGGAGTACAAGCGCTTACTTGGTGAGGTTCTTCATCTGCTCATGGAATTGAGAGGAACGTTGTCAATCTACGCTCCACCCTGGTCGGACCGGATTGAGCATGGCCCGCATGAAGGATACGAGGAAATAGGAAGGCTACTAAGGGATCTACGGCCAAAGGCCCCACGAAATCTACAAGACCTTCTGCCCGACAAGGTACAAATCGGCTCTTTCACGTCTGAGTTTGTCCAACCCCACAAAGGTTTACGATGAAGCCGTTAGGCGACCGCAGAGTAGAGCCTCTGCTTGGGCTGCACCGCCCAAGATTCTTCAGTCGTCCCGACGGGGTCTGGACTCCTTCAGAATGACAGGCTGAGAGGTGTCCACAACGAACCTACCTCCCCCTCCTACCCCCAATCCCCATGACCGGCACCAGGGCCACAAGGCAGAGAAGCATAGCCCCATTGTCATTCTGGCCCCTTCGGCCCTGCTCAGGGTAAAC
Source organism: Chloroflexota bacterium (assembly GCA_027622595.1). Lineage (GTDB taxonomy): Bacteria > Chloroflexota > Dehalococcoidia > Lucifugimonadales > UBA2985 > JASLXI01. The sequence goes on along the minus strand of JAQBZZ010000060.1, from coordinate 215 downwards.
TCCGCGAAGAATCTAGGGCCTCTGTTTGACGTGGCAGGGTTCGCCGCGGGTTCCCTAGGTTATCCCGCGCATAGGTTTGCACTGGCCTGTTGGACGGGCAAGACGTTGAAGTTTCTGGTGGTGGCTCTGTAGGGTGTCAGCACTTATTGGACACTTCGGGACCCGAGAGATTGGGGTGAAGGAGCTCCTCGTATAAGGGTGTCTCGTACCTCCTG
>JAQBZZ010000059.1 GCA_027622595.1 Chloroflexota bacterium | reverse complement strand
ACGTTCACCCCAGCATAAAAGACACGGACTCCATAGGGTATAACGGCCTCACCGCCGGCAGCAGCACCACCCTCCGTAACGGCTGGGCAGTCTTCGAGGTCACCAACCAGGCCATTGCCCTGATGAAGGCTCGCGCGGCACGACTCTGGGAGACGGAACCCGATAATGTAGACTTTGCCGATGGCGTCTTTTTCTCCAAGGCGGAGAAGGAGTTGAGACTCACCTTCAAGGAATTGGCTGGCAAACTGATGGAGACGGGAGGACCTATCTCCGTCGCGGCTTCGGTAGCCCCAAGAGGCGCTGGCCCCTCCTTCACCACCCACCTGGTTGACGTAGAAGTTGACCCGGAGACGGGCAAGGTAGACATCCTTCGCTATACAGCCGCGCAGGACGTGGGAGTGGCTATCCACCCTGCCTACGTGGAAGGTCAGGTCCAGGGCGGCGTGGCCCAGGGCATTGGATGGGCCCTCAATGAAGAGTACTTCTTCGATGACAAGGGGCAGATGCTCAACTCCAGCTACCTAGACTATCGCGTTCCCACCATGCTTGACCTCCCTGAGCTTGAGACCATTCTGGTACAGCACCCTAACCCGGATCACCCCTTTGGGGTCCGTGGTGTAGCTGAGATATCCGTGGTGCCGCCAATGGGTGCCCTGGCCAATGCGATTTACGCTGCTGTCGGCGTCCGGATGCATGACCTGCCTATGGCCCCGCACAAGATCGTGAAGGCTCTCTCGGACAAAAACGGGAAGAGCAACGGGGCCAAGTAGGCTGGTGGCGACCGTTTGGATTCCCACCCCATACCGAGACCTGGTAGGAGGATCGGAAACGGTCACTGTTGCCGGGTCCACGGTGCGACAGATCACGCGGAACCTGGATACGGCGTACCCTGGTTTCTGGGAGCGGTTGGTGGACGAAGAGACCGACCGCATCCGGCCGGGCGTGTCCGTGGTCATCAACGGCGTTGTGGTGGGCACCGCCCTCCATGAGCCTGTCGGGGAGAACGACGAAGTCCACTACCTTCCCGCCATCGCCGGTGGGCAGCCTTAGGCTGCTCTTTGTTCCTGCGGTTACCAAAGGGTGGAGATAGACATAAGAGAAGGCCCCTGAACATTCAGGGGCCTTCTCTTATGTGCCAGATTCTCTTGTTGTCATCCCCTTCTCTATCGGGGGAGGGTTTGGGTGGGGCTCTCTCTGAGCGGACGAAGAATCCCACCCTGGCGCTTCGCGGACGTACCTATCTTACGTCGTTGACGATGTCTATTATTCCCTGGCTGATGAGTTTCACGGCAATTGCGGCCAGGAGAAGGTAAGCTACCTTAGCGAAGGCTTGCAACCCTCCCTCTCCAAGCACGTTGGAAATCCGTTGTGAATGGCTGAACACGACCCAGGCCACGATGATATTGGCTAGAAAACCAAGCACAACAAGCCACGCTGGATAGAGTCCTGTAAGGAGGATCAGCATCGAGATAGTTGCTGGCCCAACAAGCAGGGGCGTGCCGTTGGGCACTACCGCGATGAGTTCGTTGGGCGCCAATGGGGCCTCTGGAGCGACGACGAGGAGGTCTCTGAGGGAAATGACCAGCAGCACAAGGCCGCCAGCGATGAGGAAGTGAGAGACCTCGATATTTAGAATAAGTAGGATGCCTCTTCCAAGACCCAGGAAGACCAGGCCCAGCGCCAGCCCGGTTAGCAACGCAATACGGATCACCCTCTTACGTCGTGCCGGTTCTATGGGGGCCAACAGGGTTAACAGGAAAGGCACTACCCCCAGAGGGTCCATGGCCACAAGCAGCGGCACGAACACCTCATGAAAATCTTTCAGGGTATCTAAAAATTGTGTCACGTCTGTATTGTCGACTCGAAATAGTTTAGCGGTCCACCAGTCTTCTGGCGAGATCTCTCGGCAACTCACGTAGCCCTTTGATGTAATCCCACAAGGACACCGCCTGCCTTCTCAGTTTCCCGCTCACTCCGCTCGGGTCGTAGGCCTTCAACAAGGCGTAGAGCACCGTAGGAGTAAGGCGGGGCGGCCAGTAGGCCAGGTATCTAGCCTCCCAAGAGGTTGGGCCGAATTGCTCCTTGAACTGGTAAAGGGGTTTATTCCGATGAAAGTAGCCCAGGTAGTTGAAACCAAATTCCAAGATCAACTCAATAAGTCTGCTCTGATCCGGGTCATCAACGTGTTCGTTGGCCAGGGGGGCCGTTCCTAGTGTAGCCATGTCATAGCCTTGTTCGCTTAGCAAGCGAAAAGCCTCGGTTATGAGGAGCTGTGCTGTACCCTTTACAGACTCCTCCTTGCGACGCATGAGGTCAAAGTAGATGCCATGGCGAGCGTAGATCGGTGTACAGACGATAAAAGCCTCAACTTCGTCGCCACTGAGCGCCAGGAAGTATTTGCGTTCGCCAGGATCGGATAGATTGGGCTCACCTATAAGAAACGAGAATTCTCCAGAGCCTTTAAGCTTCATCCAGTCCTGAGACAGTTGCTCCATCTGTTGGTCCAAGTCCGGCCGCCTTGTGTCAAGTGGCCGGTACTCTACCACCGATAGCCCGAGTTTCTTCGCGCTTCGGATATCCTTTCGGAGGTCCCTGAACTTGCTGCCTGCCCAGGAAAGTCTTCTTAAATCGAAAATCGGCTCCTCGCCGATCTTAATCGAGCCGAACCCAAGAGGCCCTATCGCGTCCTCACACCGCTCTGTAATGGCCTGCAAGCAGCACTTCCATCTCTTGCCTCTGCAGAACTCTCTGAACTCGTCCACGAACGCTGGAATATCATCGGGGTCACAAACCGGGTCCCCGGCGGTCAGAGCAGTCTTGGCCTTCACTACATAGGCAATGACACCATCAACCCCCCGGGTGGAGAAGAAGTACGACTTGTCGTTGAGAAGGACGTTGTACGACTGCGACTGGTACCCGTAGCGTCTCAAGGCCTGCAGAACGGGCGCTTTCGTCGTCCCCAACGCGCTTTCCCTTCTATCTCCTTCGATGATCACTCGGGCAGTACCTGCGCTATCTCCAGGACTCTAAGCACATCCCCACGGCTTAGGAGACCAATCGCCTTTGTACCCCGCATTACCACCAGTTGGCGAATGTCATGGGAAAGCATGCGTCGCAAGGCCACCTCCAACGGCTCATCCGGCTCGGCTGTAATAACCTGTGGAACTCTCCTCATTATTGCTGTGTTCCACGTTTTCGGGCGGTCGTCCGTGGGCACGGCCCTGACGTCCGAAAGGGTCACGAGGCCATGGAAGGTGTCGCCCAAAGCGACAACGTAAGCCCGCTGAAACTCTTTTGTGATGTAATCATCTACCAAACCTTGTACGGTGATCCCAGGGGGGGGGCGTAAGCTGGTCCTCATCCATCGCATCGCGAACCGTCTTGCCGGACAGGGCCCTGGCCGCAGCTTGCTGATGCCCAAAAGAAGATGCCGCAGAATGGATAAACCACCCGATGAAGATGAACCAGAGTCCAGTGACAAGGCTCCCAGCAAAGATGGATGAGACTCCAATCGCTATGAATGCGAACCCTGAAAGCGAGCCCATAAAGCTGGCAACGGAGTTTGCCCTGGCAACGCTGCCCGTAGCTTTCCACACCACGGCTCTGAGAACCCTTCCTCCGTCAAGGGGATAGGCAGGAAGCAGGTTGAAGGCGCCTAGGACTAGGTTGATGAAGGCAAGATAACTGGTAGTGGCGTGAAACTGAGGATTTCCCGAAGAGGTTGCGAGAAACAACCCCCAGAATATAGCAGCCAAGGCAAAGCTGGTGATGGGTCCCACCACTGAGATCCAAAACTCCTCCCCTGGATTCGCAGACTCCTCTTCTATCTCTGAGGCGCCGCCCAGGAAGAACAGCGTTATTCCTTTGACCTTCTTCCCTCGTGAGATGGCTACCAAGGAGTGGCTAAGCTCGTGAATCAAAACCGACACGAAAAGCAGGAAGCTGGCTGCGATGCCGACACCCCAGTAGGTATTCGTGCTCCAACCGGGGTATTCGTCTGGCAGATACCGGGTGGCCAAGGACCAGGCGACCAAAAGAAATATGAAGATCCAGGAAAAGTGGACCCTAATGCTAATTCCGAAAAGATGACCTAGCTGTATGACCCCTGACATTACTCTCTACGCTCACACTTTCCATTCGGTTCGCGCATGATTATCCTTCTTCCGCCATGGTGAGCTGGTCGAACCATGGCGGAGCGTCATGCTAATAAATACCCTCCCGCGGCGGGGGAGGGCCCGGGAGGGGGCCTTTGCTCACCCTGCCGTCCTGATTCAACCTACCCTATCATTCTGATACCGACGTATCGGGAGAAGAATCTGTCACCGCTCTCATGCAGGAGAAACGTTTTCCTTGCCCGCGTCCTTCGACAAGCTCTCCGAAAGAGTCCGGAGTCTTTGGGCGGGATGAGCGAGCAGTACACCCACGATTAACAGGTAACCGTCAGGGAGCTAGGGTCAAGGCTCAGCCTTGTGGGTAACCGCAGGATTATAGGTCCAGGGTTAAACCCTGGGGTTAGACGCCCATCCAGTGTTTGCCCTGGGCCAAACCTTTGATGTACGCCGCTTGTCCGGCGTGTTGCGTGTTGTCGCTGATGATGCTGGCAAGGCGCACCCCGATAGTCGGTAGGGGCGTGTACTGCGGCTCGTCGAGTTCCCTGTCCATGTCTGCCGGTGTGAAGCCACTCAGGACTTCTTTGGTTCGCTCGTAGACCGCGTCGTGGTAGGCCTGCAGAGTCGCTGCGTCCGGGCGAACCTTGGCCACGTCTTCCGGCGTATGGCCCGTGCCCGTGTTTTTAACATCAGCTTCCATACCGAACTTGGCGTGCCACCCGTCTCTCGTCCAGAGTTGCTCTACCCCTGCCATGTCTGACATATGATGGTCTTGTACCCTGCTCAGGTGCCATATGACCCACGCCGTGGAGTTAGCCTCCTCTGACGGACGATAGTACAACTGCTCCGGCGTCATGCCGTCCAGTACGCGCCGGATGGTGTTCTGAATACGTCCCAGGGCATCGATAACGATTACGTTGCCGTCCATGAAAAGCCTCCGAAAAAAGATAGGCTCACAAAGGGGCCTGCGAGGGCAACAAAAGTGTAGATGGCTGTTGCCAGGACTGTCAAACACGGAGGTGGTTGAGTAGTGTGTCAGTTTCATCCGTCGAGATAAGAAACGTTGGATGTCGCACCGGCGGAGGCCGGTGTCCAGGATGAAGGTCATTGCAATGTTTGATGGATTCCGGCAAAAGCCGGAATGACGATTCTGTAATTAATACACTACCGGTGGTGGTTGTTAGGCGATGGTGGAAGCGAGAGCTTTGGCCTGCACGGCCTCCTGCACCAGGTCGTTCCAGAGCGAACCCTCTGTCTCCGGGCTTACCATCGACGATAAGTCGGTGCACCACTGCTTCAGCTCTTGCAGGAATGCCGGGTCGTTCTCCAGCCGGGTCAGCACCCGTGCCAGGTCGTGTTCGTCCCCGGTTTCGTAGTACCCGGGGTAGTCCTCCCCCAGCATGCCAACGGAGCCTGCAATGCGCGATGAGATGACGGGGATTGCGTCTGCCAGCGCCTCGGAAACCACATTGGCGCCGCCTTCCGCCAGCGATGTCAGCACCATTGCCTGGCTCTTGGCCATCACCCGACGTGCCTTCCAACGGGGCATCTCACCCAGCCAGCGGTAGCGAGGGTTGTTTGCCGTCTCTGATGTTGCTGTCGCTTCCATCTCGTCGTCCATGGCCCCGCCTACGTGCAGCACCTTGATCCTGGATGATTCCGGTAGCAATCGAGCCGCCAGGGCCGTTCGCATCGGGTCCTTTACGGGACGGAGGTGCCCTATCACCGATACGTTAAACGACTTGCCTGACGGCTGGTGCCCTCCGGGGGTCTGGCGCGCCGACTGGAATATCGTCCGCGCCT
>JAQBZZ010000016.1 GCA_027622595.1 Chloroflexota bacterium | reverse complement strand
TAAGACACAGCAGCATGATTCCACTTATCAAACCGGGCAGCACTGTTCAGACAAACGAGGCCACCTCTCACCTCGCAATAGGTCCTCGCGGTTAGTAGAAACATGGGATAGATGTCGCTTGATAATCTTGAAACACTGAGCGTGTGACGGGAGAGGCGACACAACATCTGCCAGGGCAATGCCGGTGATGCTGAGAGCAAGGAACACGAGTAGCCAAATCCAGCTAAACTGTATAAAGATGAGCACAGCAAGTATAAGGCCAAGTATGAAATCAATCGAATACAAAAGCATCATCCATCGCGGCGCCAGTTCGCCAGTAAGGTCTTCGCCAGTGTCAAGGGCGCGGCTAATACTTAAGGTTATTCTTTGAAATCGGAATGTGAATACAGTCAATAGAACAAACACCCCTAATAGGACCCAGACTGCATAGTTCATTGCTGTACCTCCCTACTTTGCTGTTCGCGAAGCATTGTACTAAGTATTGTTTAGAGCAGCCCAACTATGCTCGGCAATCCCGACACAGTTGGCGGAAGCACAGCGGATCCCAGAACCAGACAAACCAGTCTCCGCTCATCCTGAGCCTGTCGAAGGACATGAGCGGCGTATCCATGAGGATGATGTTACAATGGCTTTGACGGAGGGCGGAGTCCTTCCTCAGTAATGGGCATCCAGTATTGCCAAATGTCATTCCGAGGAGCGGAGCGACGAGGAATCTAAGACTTATGCCCTTAACAGGGATGGTAGGCCCTAGATTCCTTAGTTTCTTTAACCAGTTCTGGATGACGATTAAGATAGTCCCATGCCCAGGGTTGCACATTGTGGGCAAATGCCAACTCCCAGACTGATACTCTTGAGGATTGGTAGAGAATCGTCTCAGCAATCAAACCTTGGACAACCCCGTCGTTAATGCTCAGATACTGAGTCCGTGTGTTCTCTTCGATATACTTACGAAGGATAGTGCGTTCAGGTGGCGTAAGGTTGCGAAGTCTCTCTTGACGACGTTTAAGGTTCTGTCGCTGGACGATTTCACTCTTGGCAAACTGAGATGCAGATTTGCCCACAGTAACGATAAGTCCAGAGAATGAGAGGATTCCCAGGAGGCCTATCAACGTTCGGTAATCTGCGCGGAGACCACTAAGGCCAAGTGCAGCAAGGGCGCTATCTGAAGCAAAGATTAGCAAACCCAGCACGATCGAAGAGAATAGCAGGAGCCAAAGCAGTTGCTGAGTTGAGAGCTTCAACCACTCAATGATCTTACCGATATCCATAGATTTATCCTAATGGATAAATCTATGGATATGTAACTGACTTAGAATAATGCAAACTACCGCCTGTAAGTAGTCTCGCTCCTGCGGGCAACCGTCAGAACAACCACCAGCGCTTGATCATCGTGAATGTCGTAGACTACCCTGTACGGTCCGACTCGAATGCGCCATGTGCGCACCTCTCCCCTGAGCTTGAGCACCCCTGAAGGTCTGGGGTTCTCGGCCAGAGCAAGGATAGGTGTTTCCAGCCTGCCCTGGACTTCTTGGGGCAAACGGCGCAAGTCCCTTTGTGCTGCTGAGGACAATTCAACCCTGTAAGGCCTGCCCTGAGCCTGTCGAGTGGACATCCCCTAGCGCTCTGATTCTGCTTTCAAGCCGCGGAAGAACTCACTGGCCTCTACGCCACCCTTTTCTCTCCATTCGGTGCGCCTCTCTTCCAGGTCGGCACCTAGCTCCTCGTCCTCACTGGCCTCCAACCACTCGCGAAGAGCCTCGGCTACAATATCCCTGGCGTGGCGGCCTTTTCGTGCCGCCTCCACCTTCAAGGCCGTATAAAGTGCCTCGTCCTCGAATATGACCGTCATGCGCTTGGACATGCTTACTCCTAGGTGTCTGAACGTTCACACGGCTATGCGTTTGCGCACCGATTATATCAGCCAACCACTTTCTTAGCAAATGAGATTTCCCCGCTCGCCAGACCAGTGCGACAGCAGCTTATTGTGGGTGCAGGGCGTGCCCTGCCCGCTTATTCTGAGCCTGTCGAAGGACATGAGCGGGGCTCTATCTCCCCCCAACCCTTGCTCGCTCACCAACACCCCCTTATAATGCCCGCACCAACCCATGAACATCTTCTTCGACTGCGACTACACCATCATCGCCATGAACGGAGGGCTGCGTCCGGGCGTCCGCGAGCTTTTTCAGCGCCTCAAGGATGACGGCCACACCCTCTACATCTGGTCGGGCATGGGCATCAGCTGGCACGAGGTGCGGAAGCACGGCCTCGAATCCTACATCACCGACTGCTTCCACAAGCCCCTCTTCGACTATCAGCGCCGCATGAAGGGCATGGGCGTCACCGTCGTCCCCGACATGGTGATCGACGACTACCCGGACATCGTGAGCGCGTTGGGAGGCGTCCGCGTCAAGGCATACCTCTATGAAAAAGACTCCGACACGGAGATGGAGAAGATATATCCCATAATCTCCGCCTTTGTTGCCAGGAATGGCCACTCTTCAGATACCTCCTTTTTTGAAATCCCCCAGCCGCTCCCCAATCTGGACCGCGTGTAGTCCACAGTCATGCCGATTCGGGTTCTCTCTTCCCAACTGGCCGCCAGGATAGCCGCAGGCGAGGTCGTTGAACGGCCGGCCTCAGTGGTCAAAGAGCTTGTTGAGAACTCCTTGGACGCCGGGGCCACCGCCGTCTCAGTCGAGATAAGGGGCGGCGGTCTGGAGCTGATTCGGGTCGTCGATAATGGCAGCGGTATCCCGACCGGGGAAGCCGAACTGGCCTTCCACCGCTTTGCTACCAGCAAACTGCCCCTTGATGGAAACCTGGACTCCATCACCACGCTTGGCTTTCGCGGCGAGGCATTGCCAAGCATCGCCTCGGTATCCAACGTCTTGCTCGTCACCCGTCCTGCCGACCAGCCCGGCGGGGTCGTCGTAGAAGTGGCGGTAGGTGATCTCATACGCACCGCTCCCCATGGAAGTCCTCCAGGCACCTCAATCGCCGTCCGCGACCTCTTCCAGAACGTGCCGGCACGTCTCAAATTCCTCAGGTCTCCGCCTGCCGAGGCGACACGGGTGCAGACCGTCCTCCACCAGTTTGCACTTGCCTTTCCCGGTGTCAGGTTCCACCTGGATGTGGATGGCCGCGCCTCTTTCACCTCATCCGGTAATGGCGACCTGAGAGACGCCTGCTCCGCCGTCTACGGAACGAAAACAGCCAAAGCCCTGCTTGAGGTAATTTCTGAAAGTGATGGTATAAACCTCATAGGCGTTCACGGACTGATAGGCCCTCCCGACGTCAGCCGCGCAAGCCGCAGCTACATCAACCTCCTTGTGAACCGGCGCTGGATTCAGAGCCGTGCCTTGACCTACGCCTTGGAGGAGGCCTATCAGGGCTTTTTGATGGAGCACCGTCACCCCCTGGCGGTCATCAACATCACAGTCCAGCCCAGTGAGGTTGATGTCAACGTCCATCCCGCAAAACTGGAGGTGCGGTTTCTTCATGAACGGGACGTTTTTGCGACTTTGCAGCGCGCCGTAAGGGGCGCTCTAGTGGCCCTTGCTCCCGTGCCAAACGTGCGCTCAAACTTCGCTTCATCCAGGCCGTCTTCGACAACCACAGCAAGGCCGCTCGAAGGCCATCAGTCGCAGCAGGCACTGTCCCTCTTCGCCCCTGTCGAAGGCACAGATACCACATACACGCCAAGGGGAATAGTGCCGTCGTTGAGGGTGCTCGGCCAGGTGCAGAGCCTTTACATCGTAGCCGAAGGGCCGGAGGGGATGTACCTTGTGGACCAGCACGCGGCCCATGAACGGGTACTCTACGAGAAGGTACGGAGAGAGATCAGTGACCGTGCACCTCAGTCCCAGGGGCTTCTGGAGTCGGTCGTGGTGGAGTTGCCGGCCATCTTGGAGGAGTCCCTGGAGGCCCACCGGGACGAGTGGACAATGTACGGCTTCGACCTGGATACCTTCGGCCCTCACTCATATTTGCTGCGGGCGCTTCCGGCATCCCTCAAGGACGCCGACCCGGAAGAGGCCTTCCGCTCCATCCTAGAGGAGGTTGGTCGGGGGGAGAGCAAAATAGACTGGGAGGAGAAGATGGTGTGCTCCATCGCTTGTCACTCCGCGGTAAGAGCAGGGAAGACCCTGAGCCGGGAGGAGATGGAGAGCCTTCTACTACAACTGGAGGCCAGCGACCAGCCCAACACCTGCCCTCATGGCCGTCCCACAATGGTGCATCTCAGCGCCGCTCATCTGCAACGGGAATTTGGCAGACGCTAGCGTGATGCCCGCGAAATTTGCCGCAAATGTCATTGCGAGGCCCGACGAAGGAGGGCGTGCCCTGCCTACCGTCCCAGGTACTCCGTCACCAGGGCCCTTCTAGCCTCGTCGGTGTCTAGCGGGCGATACTGGTCGAGCAGTTTCGGGATATCTTTCTTGGGGACAAGCTCATCGCCTTCGTACAGGATGGGAAAGCGGTGTATGGTTTTTAGAAGCATTCCAAACAGAGGTATTGCATTGCTCCGCTTCATCTGCCCCAGACTCTCCTCAACGCGGTTCACCCTCTCAACCTCATCCCAAAAGCTCAGGTATCCAACCAGATAGTCCCTCTTGGCCGGCTCACTTTGTCTGGCGTTGAACTCTTCCAGTATCTCGGAAATACCAAGTAACCCGTGCTCTCCTATTTTATCCACCAGGACTTTCCCATGGCACTGTACAGTCGTGACATCCGCGGCGGCCTCTTCCACCTTGTCCAGGATGCAATTGATCCTCTCCTGGAGCACGAGGTAGTCTATCACCACGTCCTTCTTGTCCGATGCAAGACTCACCGACCGTACTCTGCTGACAAGGTCCGGCAGGTCTGCCGAGTAGACCAGTGTCTCGCCCTCTAACTCGATGGCTCCCGCAGGAGCCGAAGAATTGTCCAACTCCTGTAGAATAAAGTCAGCATTAGAAGCGGTCTCGTCGGAAACGCAGCCTCCGGTGACCCCCAGGGCGACAACCAGCAGTCCTACAAACGACCATCTCCTGAGAGAGCCTTTCAACACGGGGCATACCTCCAGTTTGAAGCTTCACTTACGCCAGCATTTTGAGCCGCCTGGGGAGACCTACTGGACTCCAGAAGCGCGCGGATCGAAGCGGATATTCTCATATTGTCCGGGCTATCTCAGTCTGAACTGGTTCATCTTATTGCGCCAGTAAGCCAGCCTTGAGCCGGGCCTTGGGGTGAAGATGGAGTCCGCTGAAGACAGGCTGGTGCCACTTCTCTTGAAGGGCGAAAACGGCAGGTTTCGAGTCATCGCTGCCAGTGTCGCAGTTGCTCCCATTGCTAAAGCTGCCCTGGTCATGAACTCCCGCCTGTTGAGCAGACGTGCCGCCTTCTCTGAACTATCTGTCATGGCTCCCTCCTGAAAATGGTTGTGAATTCTGGCGCAAACTCGCTTATTTCCTATTGACTAACCACAGACCCGATTGTACACTACGTGAAGTTTGTTGCAAAGTGCTTCTGGACAACATGTACCGGAAGGTTGCAGAGCAAGCGAATCACATAGATGACGCTGGGTGGATGCGGCGGCGGTTCCATTGAGTAAAGAGTAAAAGATGGATCCAGATTACATCAACAGCGCAGACTGGCGAGCAATTGGTAACCTGCTCCACTTCTTTTGGTTTATTCTCCTCTTCGCAATTGGTTTCGGTTTCAATTTCCTCATGGCCCATGCCATAATTCCTTCCCTCATCGGTACAGGGCACCTCCCTCAAAGGCTAAACAGGGCGCGCCGCATCTTCTATGCAGGGGCCTTTGGCGCTTTCGCGCTGGCGTTGTTCTATGTAACCAGGGTCATCGGGGAGGCCCACATCATCAAGTCGTTTTGGGAGCGGTGGTGGATATAAGGATGTCTCTGACCAGTCTAAACGTACGTCGTGTATAGCTAACACCATATAGTTAAGGAAATTATCACCAAGTGCAGAAAAAACGCGTAGCAGCTTTCATGGTAATGGCGGTGGGCATGGGCCTGGGCGGTCTGGTGACATTGCTATTGGTGCTATTCGTAGCTCGGGCCTGGTGGACAACACCCTTTGAGGTACTTGGCTTTGGCGGTGCTCCTACGCAGCCCATAGCCTTCCCCCACACGGTTCATGCCGGTGTCGACATCATCCTGGATGCCGATGGCAACCCCAAACTGGATACCAGCAACCAAGAGATGAACGGCCTCGGCCTTGGCTGCACCTTCTGTCACAGGAATGTGGACAAGGGCGCAGCGGCGAGTATCCCCCCGGTGGAGCAGTGTATTTTCTGCCATAAATCCATCGGGACGGACCTGCCGGAAGTGGCCAAGCTGATAAATGCCTGGGACAACAAGGAGGCCGTGGTCTGGGAACGTGTGCACAGGCTGCCGGACAGCGTGCGCTTTGTCCATGAGCCACACATACGGTTCTTCACCGAGCCCGGCAACCTGATGCCGTCGGGTGAACAGGCGACCCTTGCCGCAAACGTATGTTCCACCTGCCACGGTGACGTGGCCCAGATGGAAGAGGTAAAACAGGTTCGGAGTTTGAAAATGGGCGACTGTGTGGACTGTCACAGGAACTACAGCGCTCCAACAGACTGCACCACGTGCCACTATTAAGGATGAGCAACGCGTTATGGGAATAACTAGAAGACAATTCTTGCGGTGGTCAGGAGCCTCGGCCGTTGGGGCCGTCGTCTTCAACGGCTGTCGTATCCCCGAAGAGGAGCTTCAGGTAGAAAGCCCTGTGGACCTGCCTGAGGACCTTGTGACAGGCATCGATAACTGGTACGCCACCATCTGTCGCCAGGACCAGGAAAGCTGCGGGATCATCGTCAGGGTCGTTGAGGGCCGCGCCAAAAAGGTGGAGGGCAACCCCGATTACCCCATCAACCGGGGAAAGCACAACGCCAGGAGTGAGGCGGGGCTTCAGTCCCTGTATCACCCTGACCGCATTACAGAGCCTCTCTTCAGGGAAGGGTCTTCCGGGGAATTCACCCCAATCTCCTGGGCGGAAGCTCACGGTAAGATTGCAGACAGTCTCCGAAACCTCCCGGATAAGAATAGATTCCTTCTGGTTACGCAGCCTTTGCGCGGGCACATGGCCCTGCTGGCCAGCGAGTTCGTTAAGTCCTACGGCGGGAAGCACATGGCCTTTGAGACCCTGGAACAGGTGACGCTTCGCAGGGCCATTAAAGACGTCTTCGGCCAGGACAGGCTGCCTGACTTCGATATAGAGCACTCGAAGTACCTCCTCTCATTTGGGGCGGACTTCCTATCCACCTGGCTCTCCCCGGTGAAATACTCAAGGGGCTACGGCGAACTCCGCCAGGGGGCTGGCAAACGGGGCGTTCATGTCCAGGTCGACTCCCGTTTCTCGATGACGGCGGCCAACGCCGACGAGTGGGTCCCCGTCAAGCCGGGCGGGGAGGGTGTCCTTGCCATGAGCATGATGCACGTCATCATCAGGGAGGGTCTGGGAGACCGCGTCGCCGCTAATGCCCTGACCGGCGGCAATGGATACATGGCGCTGGACGCCTTCAGGCCCAACAATTCCGAGGTGAGGGACGCCACCGGCGTAGACGCGTCGCGAATAGAGGGGTTGGCTCATGCCTTTGCCGACCCTGCCAACCAGCCCAGCCTTGCAATCGGTGGAGGGTCGGCAGGAGCGCACACAAGCGGGCTGTTCAACCTGCGGGCCATCTACTCCCTGAACCTGCTGGTGAACAACGTAAGCCAGCCCGGAGGCATCTTCTTCAACCCTGCGCCGCCGCTCGAAGAGTTGGACAGCCGTGAAGTCCTCGACATGGGCGTGCCTGCCTCCTTCCGTGACTGGAAAGAGATGGATCGTCCCCAAGTCCTCATGGTACGCGGCGTCAACCCCGTCCACGGCCTACCGCCCGACGCCAACTTCACCACCGCCGTTGAGAACGCGGACTTCGTCGTCTCCTTCTCCAGCTTCATGGATGAGACTGCGGCAATGGCCAACCTCATCATGCCTGAGCACACCTACCTGGAGGACTGGGGCGATGACGTCCCCGATCCGGGCCCGCGCTATCAGACCCTGGGACTTCAACAGCCTGTGGTCAGGCCCTTCTACCCCGGCACCGGCAGCTTCGGGGATGAGATGCTCGCTCTGGGCAAAGAGTTGGGACTTAACATCAATGACAGCCTTGGCCTGAGTGGGAACGACAGTCCAACATTCCAGGACTTGCTGAAAAAGGGAGCTGAGAAGCTCTGGATGGAAAATCGAGGCTCGGTCAAGGCCGCCACCTTCGATGGGTTCTGGAACGGGATCCTTCAAAGGGGAGGCTGGTGGGACACCGAATCCACGGACAAGACCAGCCCTGCTGCTCCAAGCATTTTGAGTATGGCATGGCCCAACATTGCATTTCAGGGACCAACGGGAGATGATACCTATAACCTCATCCCCTTCCTGTCCAACTCCATCGCCGATGGTAACCTTGCACACCTCCCCTGGCTTCAGGCGGCGCCTGACCCGGTGACCAGCATGGTCTGGCACACCTGGGTCGAGATAAACACCAAGACCGCCGAGGAGAAGGGCATCAGGGTGGGGGATATGATGGAGATCACATCTCCCAACGGCACAGTGAAGGCCCCCGCCTACGTTCATCCCGCTGTGCCTCCGTGGACGGTGTCCATGCCGATCGGGCAGGGCCACACGACCTTTGGCCGCTATGCCGAAGGCGTTGGCGTGAACACCCTCTCCATACTTGCTCCGATAACCGACGTGGATACCAACGCCCTGGCATGGGCTGCCACAAGGGTCAGGATCAGAAACACCGGAGAGCATATAGACATACCGCGATTCGAGGGCAACGTACCAGCCTTTGAGGCGGAAGAGGGAAGAATAATCAAGATTGCATCGCCGCGGTAGATGATAGCGGCATAGGAAACAGGAGATTACAATGGTCAATGAGCGCGTAAATCACAAGTGGGGAATGGTTGTTGACATAGACCGCTGCACCGGCTGTCAGGCGTGTGTGGTGGCTTGCCAGGCCGAGAACAACATCCCACTGAACACGGAGGCCATATTCCGACAACGCCGCGCCATCGAGTGGATTCACGTAGAGCGTTATTGGGAGGGGGAGTTCCCGGACGTCAAAGCCCGGTTCATCCCCATCCTCTGCCAGCACTGCGAAAACGCTCCCTGTGAGCCTGTTTGCCCCGTGTATGCCACCTATCACAACAACCAGGGCATGAACGTCCAGGTATACAACCGCTGCGTTGGGACTCGCTACTGCGCCAACAACTGTAGCTACCAGGTACGGTTCTTCAACTACTGGGAGCCGGTCTGGCCCGAGACCCTGAAGAACCAGCTCAACCCCGATGTCACCGTACGTAGCCGCGGTATCATGGAGAAGTGCAGCTTCGACATACAACGCCTGCGCAAGGCAGAGCATGTTATAGAAGGGCAACGGGGCGAGAGGATAACCGATGAGAATCTGAGAGAGGGCAACTTCCTGCCGGCCTGCGTTCAGGCCTGCCCGACCACCACACTGGTCTTCGGAGACTTCAACGACCCGGAAAGCCAGGTTTCTCAAATGAAGGAAGAGCACTTCGTCGAGGGCGGCAGGGGATACAAGCTCCTTGAGGACCTGGGAACGGAACCCAACGTCATCTATCTGAAAAAGGTCGACATTCATGCCAAGACTGGGGTAGAAACTCATGCATGAGCCTCACCACCCTGTACAGGCATCCTATCTGAGGATGACTGCTCAGGAGATCACGCAGGACGTCATTCAGAGACATGAGTCTCCTGGAAGGCAATTCTGGATGGTGACATCTGTTCTGGCTGGTCTGCTTGGTCTTGGAATCATTGGATTCATAATCCTTCTGTCGAAAGGGTTTGAAGACAGGAACGCGTGGGGATACTACGCCACAACCTTTGCGTACATCTTCACCGCCGCTCAGTCCGCGGTCCTGATATCCGTAGCCCTGCGTATGGTCAAGGCGCACTGGCGCAGGCCAATCGCCAGGATTTCCGAACTCTTTGCCGCCGTTGGACTGTTCACCTTCCTGCTGCTGATACCATTGCTGTGGGTCCTACCGGTCACCACCGGGCGTCGAAGCATCTGGTTCGAGTGGCCCGGGCACAGTCCACACCTCTGGGACACCCTTGCATTGGGGCTTCTGGTAGTGTGCGGGCTGGCCCTTCTCTATTTTGCCTCCATCCCTGACATGGCGGCAGTAAGAGACCACGCCACCGGCGCCAGGCAGAACAGGTACCGCCGTATGGCCCTGGGCTGGCAGGGATCGCTGCACCAGTGGAAAAAACTCCAGGTGGGGATATCCCTGCTTGGCGGCTTCTACTTCATACTCCTTATCGTGGTGCACATGCTGATTAGCGTTGACTTTGCAATGAGCCTTGTGCCTGGCTGGAAGGACGCCATCTTCCCCGCGTTCCACGCCATTACCGGATTCCAGTCTGCGGTGGCTCTCACCATAGTAACCATGTCCATCCTGCGCTGGAAGACCAGCTTGAGGAGATACATCGAGGCCGACCAGTTCTGGGGATTGAGCAAGCTTCTCTTGGCGCTATCTCTGCTCTGGTTCTACTTCTGGTGGTCAGGCTTCTTCACCTACTGGTATGGACGCCAACCGGCAGAGCAGAGCATCCTGAAGTTCCTGATGTTCGAGACCTACAAGGTCCCTTTCATACTGGCCTTCCTGTTGTGTTTCGTCACACCATTCGTCATCCTGATGTGGAACTTCGTCCGCAAGACCATCTGGGGGCCTACTCTGGCGGCCTCAATCGTCCTTGTGGGTACATTTTTCAACGCCATACGTTTTTACGTCCCGGCGTACTCCATCGAAGACAGCAGCCTTCACTTTCTTGAGACTCTTCCCCCCGCCAATACCCCAGGAGGGGTGGACATACTCATCATAATAGGAGGAATCGCAGGAGCCGTGCTAGTGTATATGCTGGCCAGCCGAGTCTTCCCCATAGTTTCCACGTGGGAGCTAAAAGAGGGACTGCTCCTGCAACGGGTTCGCAAACTGATGAAGATACAGATTAAGGTGCTGGCCAAGCCAGAATAACCCCAGAACAACCAGAATTGAAGAGATGAATACGATGAATAAAAGCAAAGGCCAGGAGTTGTAAGGGATGCAGGAAAGAGTAAGGCTTAGCGACGCCCAGATCAACCGGGATCTTCTACGTTCCATCTTTGAGACACCAAAGTGGTACTGGTTTCTGGTGGCTTTCCTAGGTCTCGTGGTATTGGCAGGATTCACTGCCGCGGGGTACATGTTCAACCAAGGGCTGGGAGTCACTGGCCTGAACCGCCCTGTGATGTGGGGCTTCTTCATCACCAACTTCGTCTTCTGGATCGGGATAAGCCACGCTGGCGTTATGCTTTCAGCCATTCTCAGGCTGGTGCAGGCCGAATGGCGCCGTCCTGCCACCAGGGCCGCAGAGGTCCTGACCGTCTTCTCCCTGATGACGGCGATGATGATGCCTCTCATACACGCCGGTCGTCCCTGGAGGGTCATGTACTGGGTCTTCCCCTACGACTTTGCCAGAGGCGTGTATCCCAACGTCCGTTCCGCCCTTGTGTGGGACCCTGCCGCGGTGTTCACTTACCTGACCAGCAGCATACTCTTCGTCTTCATAGCGCTGGTCCCCGACATAGCCGTCCTGCGGGACAGGACCACAGGGTGGAGGCATGTCATGTACTCCGTCCTCTCTCTGGGATGGAGGGGCAGCGTCAGGCAGTGGAAGTTGCAGCTAATTGCAGGTATCCTGCTGTCCGCCATAATTCTTCCCATCTTCGTGTCGGTACATAGCATCGTGTCCTGGGACTTCGGCACTGCAATGTCAGTCGAGGGCTGGCACAGCACCGTATTTGCTCCCTACTTCGTTATCGGTGCGGTCCACTCCGGGGTATCCGCCGTGGTGACCGTAATGATAGCGCTGCGGTGGGTGTTCAAGTGGGAGAACTACATCCGTATGGAGCACCTGGATGCGCTGGCCAAATTGCTGATAGTGGTGGCCACGGGTTGGTTCTACTTCTTCATCCTTGAGTTCATCTTCGGCCTCTACAGCCTGGAGGGCCCTGAGGTGGCCTTGAGAGAGATGCAGGTCTTCCAGATGCCCTGGACGGCCCTCTTCATTACCTTCCTGCTCTGTGCGTACTTCATCCCTGTGCCCATGTGGCTGATACCCAAAGTGCGCCGCAGCATCCCGCTGATGATCTTCACCACCATCCTGGTGAACATAGGTATGTGGCTGGAGCGGTTCATAATCATCGTACCCGGCCTGGCGCGAAAGCAGGTCTTCACCTTTACGTGGGGTGGATACACCCCTAGCGCGGTGGAGATTGTCATCGTCATTGCCACCTTCGCTCTGGTGTCGATGTTGGTTCTCCTCTTTGCCAAGGTCTTCCCTCTGATTCCCATTGGGGACGCCAAAGAGGGTATGATTCTGTACGACGAAATCAAAATTGGAAAAGTTATGGTTCCCGCAGTCATGCGGGAGGAATAATCCGGAGGTCTACCCCATGGCCAACAAAAGCGTATTAGGACTATTCGACAACGCGGACACGGCGGCTGATGCCACCGATGTCCTCTTGGAGGCTGGATGTGCCCAGGAGGACTTCGA
This sequence comes from Chloroflexota bacterium, assembly GCA_027622595.1. GTDB lineage: Bacteria > Chloroflexota > Dehalococcoidia > Lucifugimonadales > UBA2985 > JASLXI01. The sequence goes on along the minus strand of JAQBZZ010000016.1, from coordinate 22,928 downwards.
CGTTCTCACCGGCAGCCCGTACCCTGAAGGAGCTTTCGGCGAGAAGAACCCAAAGCACCACATCTACGTCTTTCCACTAGTGGGCGCTCTAATGGGACTCAGCGTGGCCTTGCTTCTGACGGCGGGCACGCAGCTGGCCTATCCCATGGTTACGGGCGGCAAACCAATTCTGGCATTCCCCGCAATGACCATCATCGGCTATGAAGGGACCCTTCTGGGTGCGGTCATCTTCACGATACTCGGGATCATCTTCGAGTCCCGTCTGCCGAGGCCCAAGTTGGACCCCTACGATCCCAGGATCACCGAGGGTTATATTGGTCTGCTGGTCACCTGCACTGAAGAAAAAGTAGACGTAATGGAGCAGGCATTGCGACGAGGAAAAGCAGTGGACGTAATCCACGAGAAAGGCCGCGCGTTATAGGCATGATAGCGACTCTCAGGGAAAAACCGGCCCCACTTTCTGTCAAAAGACTCAGGCCAGGTCTTCTGATGGCGGTACTTCTATTGGGCGTGATCGCCTCTGGTTGTCTGCCATGGGGCAGAGGCACCAGCCAGGTGGAGATATTCAGCGAGATGCACTACTCCCAGTCGTATCGCTCGCAGGAGCCGCCTCGCCTTTATCCCGCGCAGGGGTCGGTGCCATTCCTGCTTGTAGGCCAGGACACCCTGGAAGTAACAGAGTTCGTACTGGCGAAGACCCAGGCCACCGTTAGTCAGGGGAGTGACCTCTACGGAGTCAACTGCGCCGTGTGCCACGGGGCCTCCGGCAAGGGCGATGGGCCATTGAGGGAGTTCCTGATCAAGTACCAGAGCATCCCACCAGCTGATATCACCGGCCCTGCCACCAGTGCTGCCTCCGACGCCGACCTGTTGTCGTTCATTGGCGGAGGCGGGCGCATCGGCTTCTTCTCCATGCGGGCCGGCGCGCCATCGCCATCCGCGATGCCCATCTTCAACAAGCTGCTGACAAAGGAAGAGCAGTGGAAGCTGGTGCACTACCTCCGCGACCTTCAGGGTCAATAGCAGGGACGTATCTGCCGCACATCAACCCGTTGGTTGGCGTGCGCAGCTCTCCAACTCCCACCCCTTAAATTCCAGGGTGCGTGCAACAGGCTCTCTTTGAGAGTTCTGTTGGTAAAAAGACCTTTTTCTGCGATAATCTGGGGTATTATTCCTTTGCCAGTGCCGCTCAATGTGTCTCGATGGCAGGTCGATGAAAAGCGGGAGGGCAGAGGGGCAACGCCCCGGAGCTTGCCGAATGGGTTTTGTATCACCAGGCTGAATAGAACAAATTAAATGGAGACTACGACAACCCAGCGCCGTACACGGCTCCAGGTGTTCACCGCCCTCAAGCACCCCGGCTTCCGCCGCTTCTGGCTGGGCATGGTGGCCTCTGTCATGGGCTTTCAGATAATGATGGTGGCCCAGGGCTGGCTCGTGTACGACCTCACGGACTCCAAGCTGTTCTTAGGATACTTGGGTCTGGCTGCTGGTGTGCCGGCCATCGTGCTAAGCCTCATCGGCGGTGTGGTGGCCGATAAAGTAGACCAGCGCCGCCTCCTTATGCTGACCCAGAGTATCTCCGGCCTCGTCATGCTAACCCTAGCAACCCTGGTCCTGCTGGACATGGTGCAGGTATGGCACCTCATGGTCACCGCCTTCCTCATCGGCTCCGTCCAGGCCTTCGACGGCCCAACGCGTCAGGCGATATTCCCGCATCTCATCGAACGGGAAGACATGATGAACGCCGTTGCCCTTAACTCGATGGTGTGGCAGGGAACGAGGGTGCTTGGGCCGGCGTTGGGAGGCATCATAATTGGCACCCGGCTGGGTATAGCCCCTGGTTTCTATGCTCCCTTAGCCGGGTTCCTCATCATGGCGCTTATGGTATCTACCCTGCGTCTGCCTCCAATCAAACGGGCTCAGGGTACCTCTGTAGCTCAGGACATGGCTGAGGGCATCAAATTCGTTCGTACCAATAGGATATTCACATTCCTCATTGGGATGAGCTTCTTCAACAGCATGTTCGGGATGTCCTACATCTTCCTATTCCCAGTATTTGCCAAGGACATCTTTGAGGCCGGCACCTCAGGTTTGGGCTTTCTGAGCGCCGCCACAGGTATGGGTGGACTCCTTGGCACCTTTACAACGGCCTCACTTGGCAACTTCCAACGCAAGGGATGGCTCCTGTTGGGCGGCGCGGTCTTCTTTGGAGTCTTCCTGATTCTTTTCGCCATTACCAGCAGCCTCTTTGCCTCTTTGCCCCTTGCAATGGGCCTCATCTTCCTCGCCGGGGCCTGCACCTCCATCTACATGATTTCAGTGTTGACCACCCTTCAGTCCCTGGTTCCCAACGAGCTGCGGGGCCGTGTGATTGGGATTTACGGCATGACCTTCAGCGTCCTGCCGCTTGGTGCCATGCAGGCGGGGGCTGTTGCCGAATTCACCAGTGCCCCCTTCGCAGTCGCACTGGGAGGTGCTGCGATAATCCTCTTTGCGATGGGCATGGCCGTGACAAACAGCCAGGTGCGCAACCTCGGAATGCAGGCGGCGGCCATCCCCCAGGAAAGGGCTTAGACTACAAGATCCTGCACATGAATCGACAGGGCATCTTGTTCTCTGAGGTCACACCATGTACAATGGCAGACGTAATTCGTCGCAAATAAGAATACTTGAGAAACCGTAGAAGGACGATTCCATGGACTTAAATACCATCGTAGCCCTTTCTCACAACGCCAAAATCCAGGAGTTCAGGCCAGGGGACACAATCAAGGTCACCATTAAAATCAAGGAAGGTGATCGCGAGCGGCTCCAGGCATTCCAGGGGACAGTGATTCGCAGCAGGGGCAGCGGCACGGGAGCTACCTTTTCCGTACGGCGTGTCTCCTACGGAATAGGGGTGGAGCGTACCTTCGCCTATCAGTCCCCGTTGATTGATTCGGTGGAAGTCGTGCGGCACGGGCTTGTCCGCCAGGCCCGGCTGTACTACCTGCGAGGCCGCTATGGCAAGGCTGCACGCATCAAGGAAGACAGAAGCCGCGGCAGATAGGTGGGGGCGAAGTCCCTGCCAGCTTCGTACGGGCAAAGTAAAATTGTAAAATGACGATGTACGCCGAGGTGGCCGTCGACGCCCCCGCGGGGTACGACCGTACCTTCACCTACTCCATTCCACCTGGAATGACCGTCTCCACAGGCCACCTGGTCCAGGTTCCCTTCGGCCCCCGTGTCCTGTCGGGAGTCGTCTTCGACCTCTCAGATGAACCCCAGGTAACGGAGACAAGGGATATTGCTCGCGTAGCATACCCCCAACCGGTTCTTTCTCCCCACAGGCTTGCCCTTGCCCGGTGGGTCAGTTCCTACTACATGGCCCCGCTGTTCGACTGCGCCGCGCTGATGATCCCTCCCGGCTATCCTCTGCGGGCCATCACCTACATCTCGCTGAAGCGTCCAACCCCGGAACTCAAATTGACCCCGGCTCAGGGTAGGGTCGTGTCCTACCTCGATAGCAGGGAGAGAGTGAAGCGGGAGGTTCTGGTCAAAGCGCTTGGCGCTGGCGTAGAGACCGTGCTGAACTCCCTGGTTCGCCTTGGTGTCATAGACGCGTCATCCGAGTGGCAGAGGCCTGGTGTGAGGCCAAAGTACGCCACCTATCTTGAGTTGGCCGCTGCTTCCATGAACGCGGAAGAGGGGACTGCCTCCCTTGGCACACATGCACCCAAACAGGCCGCCCTCCTGAATTACATTAGCCAACGCGGCACCACTATATCTCTGACGGAAGCTCACAAGAATTTCGGTGCTTCGGCAGCAAAGGGGCTTGAGACCAAGGGCCTCGTGCGCCGTATCCAGCTTAGGGCGGAACGCGACCCCCTTGGCGGCAAGACCTTCCTGCCGGATACCCCGCCCACTCTTACGGAAGCCCAGAGAATATGTGTCGACCAGATAGAGCAGGCCATAGATTCGTCCTCACCGCAGGTCTTCCTGCTCCACGGAGTCACAGGCAGCGGCAAGACAGAGGTCTACCTCCGGGCGCTGGCATACGCCCTCGGCAAGGGAAAACGGGGCATCGCAATGGTCCCGGAGCTTTCACTCACCCCTCAGACCATAGAGCGGTTTGGGCGACGCTTTCCAGGCCGGGTGGCGGTACTTCACAGCGGACTCTCACGTGGAGAGCACTTCGACCAGTGGTGGCGCATACAGGGAGGAGACTACGGCGTCGTCATCGGCTCCCGCGGCTCCATCTTCGCTCCCCAGCCCGACCTAGGCCTAATCGTCATCGACGAAGAGCACGAGTGGACATACAAACAGCAGGACGGTGCGCCCCATTACCATGCCAGGGAGGCGGCAATAAAGCTGGCGGAGCTTACCAACTCCGTCGTCATCCTGGGCAGCGCAACCCCTGACGTGGTATCACACAGTCGCGCCCTCAATGGTCGATATCGGCTGCTTGAGCTGCCGGATCGCGTCGGGCTAAAGCTCGGCCAGGATACCTCCACGACTCTCCCCATGCCTCACGTACGAATCGTAGACTTACGCCAGGAACTGAAGGACGGGAACAGGAGCATCTTCAGCCGTGCCTTGAGTCAGACAATGGACTACGCCCTCCGGGCAGGTGAGCAGGTTATTTTGTATCTGAACCGCAGGGGCAGCGGCAGCCTTGTGCAGTGCCGTGACTGCGGCCACACCCTGCGGTGCCGCCGGTGCAACCTTCCGCTGACCTACCACTCGCAGGATGAGCGGCTCCTGTGCCACCAGTGCAAATACCGCCTTGTCTCCCCAAGGGCCTGCCCGCAGTGCCGCGGCACCCGTATACGGTACCTTGGTTTGGGCACTCAGAGAGTCATGGAGGAGGTGGAACAGGCCTTTCCCGGGGTGAAGGCCATCCGGTGGGACAGGGACGCAGCCTCTGCCAGGGGCGCTCATGAGAGCATAATGCGGAGCTTCGAACGGGGCGAGGCCCAGGTCATGGTGGGCACCCAGATGATCGCCAAGGGCCTGCACTTCCCTAACGTCACCCTGGTTGGGGTGCTCTGCGCCGACATCGGACTCTTCCTGCCCGACTTTCGCGCCGGAGAGAGAGTTTTCCAGCTCCTGTGTCAGGTGGCGGGCCGCACGGGCAGGGGGCCTCTGGGAGGGCAGGTGATAGTACAGACCTACTCCCCCCAGCATTACGCCGTGGCCGCTGCATCGGCCCAGGACTACAGGAGCTTCTACAGGCAGGAGATGGCCTACCGTGCGGAGCAAGAATTGCCACCCTTTGGTCGTCTCGTGCACCTGGTGTACATGCACACCAACGAGGACGGATGCCGACAGGAAGCGCTGAGATATGGAGCGACCCTGAAGCGGCAGAGGGACATCTGGGGACTCACAAACGTGGACATCCTCGGCCCGGCTCCGGCCTACCCCCCTCGCGTGAGAGGACGCTATCGGTGGCACATCATCCTGCGCGGCCAGGACCCCCGTTTCCTTTTGGAGAAGACGCCCATTCCCCAGGGCTGGACCGTGGACGTAGACCCCCTCTCCGTTACGTGAGAGGGCTTTGCCTATAATGTCATTCTGAGGAGTCCCGATAGCATCGGGATGACCGAAGAATCTGGGGTGGGGATTTAACATCGCAGGATGGCCCCACTGCTCCAGACCCAGCGCGGAGCGAAGAGTGACATGATAAGTCTCCAATTCTTGAGCAAGGCTACGTAAGAGATCGAACTCGGATTTACATAGTCACCTGACCCAGACTATAATTGGCGAAAGTTGTGTCAGGTTGTCAAGGCTCAATATGGGGGCGCAGGGGGCGAAGCCCCACCGAGAGTTTGGGGGCGTCCCCTGAACTGGACTCGGCCCAGCTCAACCTTACGGATAGTAGAATATCGCTAGACCAGTGCAACAGTTGCTTATTGTGGGTGCAGGGGGCTAGGGGGTGAGGTTATATGCTATTGCAGGGGATAAGCCTACTATATCCTTATTTGGGTAGCGTGACACAAGAAATTAACACTCACTAAGCCAGGAGGCAACCATTGGCCCTTTTGAATCTGCGTACGCTGCCCGACCCCGTCCTGCGACAGAAAGCGAGACGGGTCAGCAAGATAGACGACTCCCTCCAAAAGCTCATTGACGACATGATAGACACCATGAGAGATGCCAGCGGCGTTGGCCTTGCGGCCAACCAGGTCGGCGTCCTCCAGCGCATCGTCGTCATCGAGATTCCGGAGGAGGACGAGGTGAGGGTTCTTATCAACCCCGAGATAGTCCGTCGAGAGGGGGAACGGGTGGTCGAGGAGGGCTGTCTCAGCATTCCCGGCTATCGTGGCGAGCTCACGCGCTCCCTCAAGGTGCGGGCCCGCGCCCTTGACCGGGACGGCAAGCCTGTGCGCATCAAGGCGGAGGGCCTTCTGGCCCAGGCGCTGGAGCACGAGACCGACCACATCAACGGGACACTCTACATAGACCACCTGGAGAGCCCCGACAAGCTCTGGAAGCTGGAACCCGAGCAAGCCGGAGCACAGTCCGAGGAAAGTTGAACTCTCGAACTCCCCCCGACCTTACAGGGTCTTCGACGCTTAGAGAGACCCTTCCCCTGCTCCATGTCCTCAGGGACTTCTTCAGCAGCCGCGAAGTAACGGCCTACCTGGTTGGCGGTTTCCTGCGGGACGCATTTCTGGGAAGACCCACCAGGGACATAGACCTGGCCGTCAACGGCGACGTCTTGTCACTCGCAAAAGAGCTTGCAGAGCATACGGGGGGCACATTCGTCCTTTTGGATGAGACCCGCTCCATCGCCAGGGTTGTGTTATCTTCTGAATTGGGAGATGTGTGGAGCTTAAAAAGGAAACAGGTGGATATGGGGCCATTCGGTGGGGACATCACCAAGGACATGGCCCGCCGTGACTTCACAATCGACGCGCTGGCCCTCTCGCTGGACGACGCCCTGGATGAGGCTCTAGGGAGTGGTGGTGGGATTTCAAAAATAGTCGACCCATTTGACGGCTTTTCCGACCTGTCGGCAGCCACCGTCAGGGCCGTGTCCGACCACGCCTTCCAGGACGACCCTGTACGCCTCCTGAGGGCCGTGCGTCTGGTGGCCCAGCTTGGCTTCTCCCTTGACCAGGGAACCATCGACCTCATCAAACGGGACTCCCACCTGCTCACCAACGTGGCTTCTGAACGTCTGCGCGACGAGCTTCTGAAGACCCTGGCTGAGCCTGACCCATCTCCCCATCTGCGCCTCATGGACGATTTGGGCCTTCTCTGCCGTCTCATACCTGAGCTTGAGGTCGCCAGAGGCGTTGAGCAGCCAAGGGAGCACTACTGGGATGTCTTCTACCACTGTCTGGAGACCCCAAGTCATGTGGATCGGCTCATGACGGAGGAGGATAGGGCAGGGGATGACATCATCTCATATTCTCCCTGGTATACCTCCCTGGAGACGTACTTCGAAGAGGAGGTCAGCGATGGTCACACCCGCCGTACCATCGTCAAGCTGGCAGGTCTCCTCCACGATGTCTCCAAACCTGCCACCAAGACCATCGAGGACACCGGCCGTATGCGCTTCATCGGCCACGATGTCCAGGGCGCGGACGTCTGCCAGGAGATTCTGCGCCGACTGCGGCTCAGCAGCCGTGGTATCCACCTCATAACCACCATGGTGCGGCACCACCTGCGTCCCACACAGATGAGTCATGGCGATGATATGCCGACCCCTCGCGCCACCTACCGCTACTTCAGAGACCTTGGCGAGGCTGCCATAGACACCCTCTACCTCAACATGGCCGACTACCTGGCGGCCAAGGGCCCCAGCATCGAGACTGACGACTGGCAGGGCCACTGCCGGCTCATAGACCACATCCTGCACAGGGGTCTCGACCAGGAGGGCATGCCCCAGAAGATGCCGCGGCTGGTGGACGGCCACATGCTCATGAAAGCCCTCGGCCTGCCGCCAGGGGCACAGGTCGGACGCCTCTTGGAGGCTATCCAGGAAGCCCTCGGTGCCGGCGAGATCACCACCCAGGAAGAAGCCCTCCATCTGGCCCGACGCCTGGTGGCCGCCGGTTAATGTGGTGTCTCAAAAGTTCGCCAAGAAACTGGGCTCAGCCCAAACCCACGCCTACGTATTGAAAAACGCGTCAGGCCAGTACAACATCAGTTAATTGTGGGTGCAGGGTGTACCCTGCTGTGTGTATAGGAGAAAACCATAAAAACTCCATCGAGTGAACCGGCGAGTGAACCGGGACATCCCGCATACGTAGGAATACCCACGTACCTGCACGCACCCCTGGCGCGGACGACCTCGGAGCTTCGGGAGCTGGGCGCAGACGTGGCCATCATCGGCGCGCCGATGGACATGGTGGTCAATAGGCCCGGTGCCAGGTTCTGGCCAAGGGCCATACGTCAGGCGGGCTACGTCGGCAGTCCAAACGACTACCTCTACCACATAGGGCTGGATGTGTACCCAACCCAAGTCCTCAAGGTCGTTGATTTCGGCGATGCCATGTGCACCCCCTTTTCTCTGGAGCAGAGCCACCAGGCTATCAACGACAAGGTGTCGGAGGCGCTTGACGCAGGAGCAGTTCCAGTAGTCCTTGGCGGCGATCATTCCGTGACGCTGCCGAGCGCCACAGCCGTTGTGCAACGCTACGGTGTTGGCAAGGTCGGCATAGTCCACTTCGATGCCCATGCCGACACCTGGGACTCCCTGTACGGCTCCCGAATATCCCACGGCAGCCCAATGCGAAGGCTCATCGAAAGCGGCGTGGTGCCTGGAAAGAACTTCGTCCAGGTCGGACTGCGGGGCTACGCGCCCGACCGCCGCCTCTTCGACTGGATGCGTGACCAGGGAATGCGGTGGCACACCGCGTTGGACATCGAGTCCAAGGGCTTCGATGTCGTGCTTGAGGAGGCTCTTGTCCAGGCCCAGGAAGGCCCCGAGTACCTCTACCTCTCCGTGGACATAGACGTCCTGGACCCGGCTTTCGCTCCTGGCACCGGCACGCCGAAGCCGGGTGGCCTCACCACCGCGGAGCTGCTCAGGGCCGTGCGGAGAGTGGCCCTGACCGGCAAGCTGGTCGCCATGGACGTGGTCGAGGTCTCGCCTCCCTACGATGGCCCTGCCGGGCTGGCCGCGGAAGCAGCCCACCGTGTCGTGCTGGAGGCCATCAGCGGCATGGCCTCGTTGAGGTCAGACCCACAGTCCTAAGGTATGCCTGTGGGTGCCTCACCCCATTGGAGCACCATACAAGGGTGTGGTGAGTGGAGCCGTGGAGCCTGCGCTGAGCGAAGCCGAAGGGCCGGGGGTCTGGGGGTGTCCCCCAGGTAATCTTTATTCCCCCTCTCCTGCAGGAGAGGGGGTCAGGGGGTGAGGTATATGACTTTGGAGAGGGTGACCTGAATGTATCCTCGTTTGATTGAAGGAATTATCATGGCGCAGCCATTTACCTGCCCTGACCTGCCACCCACATCTTGTGTATCACTCGTAAAATCACACAAAATAGCGGGGCGAAACCCCTTGACACTACCACTGCGTAATAGTAGGATTCACATGCGTCAATTACACAACCATTGGTGGACTGGAAACATTTTAGCACCACATCTAGTATCCCTAAGCATTAACCCAGGACTAAAAGAGCCATGCGCTGCCCATACTGCAACCATCCGGAATCGAAAGTTATCGACTCCCGAGAAGCCGCCGATGGTGTTCGCCGTCGCCGGGAGTGCCTGCAGTGTGGCCTACGCTTCACCACATATGAGCGCATTCAGACCACCGCACTCATGGTGGCCAAGCGGGATGGCCGTCGTGAGGAGTACAACCGGGACAAGCTGACCGGCAGCATCCAGAAGGCCTGCGTGAAAAGGCCACTGCCCATAGGCACCATCGACAAACTGGTGGATGACATCGAGTCCCATCTTCAGACCCTGGGCCGTGCCGAGATTCCCAGCGTCGCCATCGGCGAGATGGTCATGGAGCGACTGCGAAGCATTGACCCTGTGGCCTACATCCGCTTCGCCAGCGTATATCGGGACTTCGCCGACGTGGAGAGTTTCAAGGAGGCTGTGGAAGCCCTGGAAAAGGCACAACAGGCCCTCCTGGACCGCCACAACACGCCCTCGCCCCAGCTGCCGCTGATTAGCGACGATCCGTCCCCGCGCCGTCGCCGCGGCCGTAAGCCACGCCCAGCGCCTGGCATACCAATGGATATGGGTGGAGGTCCTGTATAAGCCTTACACCACTCACTCATACTACTTAATAGCGGCATAAACGGAAGGGACGCTTTTCCCGTACCCATATACCTGAGGAACCAAACGGAGGAACCCATGACCATCGCAGAAGGAACAAACGGAAACAAGACCGCCAGGGGCAAAAGAGTTCTGATGAAAGACGTCCTGGCCGCCCTGGAGGCCGCCGGGGTGGATGACCCCACCGTGGCCCAGCAGGTCGCTGACTCACTGTCCAAGGTCAACCGCGACGGCAATGCCAATAATCAGACCAGAATGCCAAAACAGGCCATAGAGCCGTTTGCGGATGCCGTTGCCTCTGACCTGGAGCCTGAGATCTCCGACAATGCCCGCGTTGTTCTGGAGAAGCGTTATTTCCTAAAAGACTCCAAGGGCAACATCATCGAGCACTCCTGGTCGGATGTGTGCCGCCGCGTCGCCCGGGCCATCGCCGAGACCGAGACCCTCTACAACCCGCAGGCTGACGTGGCCTACTGGGAAGAGGAGTACTACCGGGTCATGGTCAGCCTTGAGTATGTTCCAAACTCTCCCACCCTCATGAACGCGGGCACCGGCGCGGGTACCCTCTCTGCCTGCTTCGTCATAGGGTTGGAGGACAGCATGGAGGGCATCATGGAGACGGCCAAGGAGGCCGCGCTGGTGCAGAAGTTCGGTGGAGGCACAGGCTTCGCCCTCTCAGGCATCCGGCCCAAGGGCGCTCCCATCTCAACCACTCACGGCAGGGCTTGCGGCCCTGTGGCGGTATTACGCCATCTCTCCTCGGTTTCAACCCTGGTCACTCAGGGGGGCAAGCGTGACGGTGCCAACATGGCCGTCATGGATGTCCACCATCCCGACATCCTGGACTTCATCACCTGCAAGACCCAGGAGGGGGAGATCCACAACTTCAACATATCTGTGGGAGCCAGCGAGGAGTTCATGCAGGCCGTGGAAAAGGGCGAAGATTACAACCTGCGAGACCCCCACTCCGGCCAGGTGGTCGGCAGTCTGAGCGCCGCGGAGGTATTCGACCATATGATAGAGGGAGCATGGCTCAACGGAGAGCCCGGCACCATATTCCTCGACCGCGTCAACCAGGACAACCCAACCCTCCACCTGGGCCGCATGACGGCAACCAACCCCTGCGGCGAGCAGCCCCTGCTGCCGTACGAGTCCTGCAACCTCGGCTCAATCAACCTCTCCAAGTTTGTTGTGGAGGCAAACGGCCAGTTTACGCTGGACTGGGACCGCCTTGGTCATGTGGTGCGCATCGCCACCCGCTTCCTTGACAACGTCATCGATGCCAACCGCTACTCCGTTGCGGAGATAGAGCGGATGACCAAGCAGACCCGCAAGACCGGGCTGGGAGTCATGGGCTTTGCCGACATGCTGGTGGGCATGGACATTCCATACAACTCCCAGGAAGGCCTTGATTTGGGACGTGAGGTAATGCGCTTCATACGCCAGGAGGCGGACGACATCTCAGAGCAGCTTGCAGGTGAGCGCGGAGTCTTCCCTGCCTACCAGGGAAGCACCTATCAGAAACAGGGCCGCCTTATGCGCAATGCCTGTCGCCTCACCGTCGCGCCAACGGGCACCATCTCCATGATCGCCGGCTGCTCCAGCGGCATAGAGCCTCTCTTCTCCCTCTCCTACCACAAGCACAACATCCTGGAGGGCGAGAGCTTACTCTACGTCGACCACAACTTCGAGCAGGTGGCCAGGGAGGGCGATTTCTACAGCGACGAACTGATGGAGTACCTGGCCAACGGTGGCTCTATCCAGAATCGGGATGATGTCCCTGAATGGGTCAAAGAGGTCTTCGTAACAGCTGAGGACATATCTCCCCGGGACCACGTACGGATGCAGGCCGTCTTCCAGGAGAGCGTTGACGCCGCCATATCCAAGACCATCAACTTTCCAAACTTCGCCACCAGGGACGACGTACGCACCGCCTATCTCCTGGCCTGGGAGTTGGGTTGCAAGGGCATCACCGTCTACCGGTCAGGCAGTCGTGAGGAAGAGGTCCTTACCTCCGGTGCCACTGGCAAGGCAGCCTTGGAGACGGCAGAAGAAGGCCTCACGGATATGGTCACGATAAACAACGACCAGGCTCAAAGCGTTTTGCCCATGCCGATGGCAAGACCGTCCCAGGTACTGGGCGTCACCGATAGGGTGCGCACCGGCCACGGCAACATGTACATCACCATAAACTCCCGAGATGGACACCCCTTCGAGGTGTTCTCCAACCTCGGCAAGGCCGGGGGCTGCGACTCGGCCCAGCTGGAAGCCATATCCCGCCTGGTCTCCCTGGCTCTGCGGTCTGGTATCAACCCGGATCAGGTGACAGAGCAACTCAGGGGCATCACCTGCTGTCCGCAATGGGACGACGGCACATTGGTGCGCTCGGCGCCCGACGCCGTTGCCCTCGTTCTCAGCCGCCACATTCAGGCCCCTTCGGACCCGCTCACCCTGAGCTTGTCGAAGGGCCACGACGAGCCTTTCGGCGAGGCTCAAGGCAGGCCCTTTGCCGTGCAGCAGGGTCTGTTCCTGAAGGCTGAGGCCAACGGCAACGGCGTCGTCGGCAAGGCCAAGTGCCCCGACTGTGAAGGATTCCTGGTTCACCAGGAGGGGTGCGAAATGTGCCCCGCCTGCGGCTACAACAGGTGCGGATAGAATCTGATGTCGAGTCAGGTGATTAGAGCAATATTTGGGGGGCGCAGGGGGGTGAAACCCCCGCCGGGGGTCTGGGGGTGTCCCCCCAGATATCCTCTCTTCCCCCTCTCCTGCTGGAGAGGGAGCTAGGGGGTGAGGTATATGCCATTGGAAGAGATGAGCACAACTGACCTGATTTGCATAACGAATTACCAGGTACAGAAGACTACGGCTACACCGAATATCTTCAGTTGTGGGGGATTAACAGAAGATGCAGGTTGAAAGAAAATCGGCACCGGATGGCATATGGATCAAGCCGCACCTCAACCGGAAGGGGAACATGGTCAAGGGGCACTGGCGCACTCGTCCCAGGGTCATACGCGTCAAAGGCCACTTCAGAGATTTTAACTTCGTGAAGCCCTACAAGCGGCGCAGGCCGGTACCTGCATCAAGAGTGGCATTCATCCTGGCAGGGCAGCCAGAGTCCTTCGAGCACACCCTGATAAACATCCTGCGGGATGTGGAGCCCCTGATGGGCTACTGAACTTGTTTTAATACACACCGACCCGGCATTAGCATGGATGGGAGCGGTGTGCGATGGGCTTAGACGCTTGGCGTCTATCGATCACCCAAATCGGCGCCCTCTTCGAGAGAGCGTGCAAACTAACGGCCCCGGACCCCCGGGGCCGTTTCATATTGTACCACGGCCCAACACCCCATATAATGCCTTAAACACCAAGTGAAAGGGGCGCCCATGAGCGACAGACCGATTATAGCCCTCACCCTGGGAGACCCCTCCGGCATTGGCCCTGAGGTGGTTGCCAAGGCCCTTGCCCATCCCGATGTGCTTGCCTCCTGCCATCCTCTGATAATAGGCAACACCCAGTTGCTGAATAAGACGATCAAGGACCTGGGACTGGCCTTCGAAATAACCCCGGTATCCTCTGCCGCCGAGGCTTCTCAAAATGCCGTATCCATCCTGGACCCCGGCAACCTGAATGCCGAAGACATAGTGCCGGGGCGTATCTCCGCCGCGGCAGGCAAGGCCTGCGTAGAGTGGATACTTCAGGCAGGAGAGATGGCCCTGTCCGGACAGGTGCAGGCCATTGCAACGGCCCCAATCCACAAGGAAGCGGCCAGCCTCGCAGGCTACAAGGACATAGGCCACATGGAGCTACTGCAGAGCCTCACCGGGGCCAAAGAAGTGGCAACCATGCTCACCGCCGGCAACCTGAGAGTCGTGCACCTGACCACCCACAGGTCACTGGCCCGCGCCGTCGAGTACGTCAAGAAGGACAATATCCTTGCGAAGCTGGAGTTGACCCACACATCTTTCAAGGGGTGGGGCTTCCCGACTCCACGCATCGCCGTTGCAGCACTGAACCCACACGGCGGCGACGGCGGCCTTCTGGGACGGGAGGAGATCGACGAGATAGCTCCGGCCGTTGAGGAAGCGCGTCGCCAGGGTATGGAGGTAACCGGCCCGATACCAGCCGACTCTGTGTTCCCGCAGGCCATCGCTGGCCGTTACGACGCCGTGCTCGTCCTCTATCATGATCAGGGCCACATTCCAATCAAGGTCAAGGACTTCGAAGGCAGCATCAGCATAAACCTGGGGTTCCCCTTTGTGCGCACCTCGGTGGACCACGGCACCGCCTTCGACATCGCAGGCAAGGGCATAGCCGACGAGACCGGAATGAAGCAGGCCATCCTGGCCGCCGCCTTCATAGCAAGCACAGGGCATCTGCCTGAGTAGTTTTTTCCCGCCCTCGTGGGTGCTATAATGGCCTCATTGAGGAAAGAGGAGCACATGCCCAAAGACCTGACCATAGCCTTCATAGGTGGCGGCACCATGGCCGAAGCCATACTATCGAGCATCCTGGATAAAGAGCTGGCGACCTCCAGCACTATTGCCGTTGGCGATCCCGTGGCTCAGAGGCGTGAGTACCTCAACGGTCGCTATGGGGTGCAGACCACTGCGGACAACCTGAAGGCCATAGATGGAACACAGGTGGTGGTACTGGCCGTAAAGCCCCAGCAACTGGGAGATGTCCTGTCCGGGCTGAGAGGCCGCCTTGCTTCATCGCAGGCCGTTCTCTCAATAGTAGCGGGAGCCACCGTCGAGACCATATCCAGCGGGCTTGACCACCCTGCCGTCATACGGGTGATGCCCAACACGCCAGCCCAGGTGGGGCAGGGGATGAGCGTATGGACCACCGCACCCGGTGTTTCCGACGCGTACAAAGAAATGACCCAGGAGATACTGAAGACGCTTGGTCAAGAAATATACGTCTCAGAAGAGAAGTACCTGGATATGGCTACAGCCTTGAGCGCCAGCGGTCCAGCATACGTCTTCCTGTTCCTTGAGGCTCTAATAGATGCGGGGGTATACCTGGGACTGTCCAGAGACATGGCCCAGACCCTGGCACTTCAGACCATCCAGGGGAGCGCGGCTCTGGCCAGGGAGTCTGGGAAACATCCTGCGGAGCTCCGCAACATGGTGACCTCTCCCGGCGGCACAACCGCCGAGGCACTGTTGGTCTTGGAAGAGGAAGGGTTCAGGGGCATCATCATCAACGCCGTAATTGCCGCCCACGAGAAAGCCATCACGCTGGGTGAGAGGGACTGATGATAGCAAACTTCATAAGCTATCTTGTAACGCTCCTGATCTTTGCCATATTCGGTCGCGTCATCCTGGACTGGCTCATAGTCGGAGGAATAATGCGTCACAACCACCCCATACGTGATGCCGTAATTCGGATAACGGAGCCTATCCTGGCCCCTATACGCCGCTACGCCCGTATAGGCATGATCGACCTCAGCCCCATGGCTGCCATCATCATCCTGACCGTAATCAAACAGATAGTCGGACGCTAACTGCCATTCAGAAGGCGGCTCATCACCTCGTCCTTAGTCAGGCCCTCCACCACCAGAACCTTGTCGCGGCTGGTATTTCCCCGCGCTATTTTCAGGACTGAAGGAGCCACTGCAAGGGCATTGGCGATGGCCTCGATTACCGCGGCGTTGGCCTTGCCCCTCTCCGGAGGTGCGCTCACCCTGACCGTAATGCCGCCCGCCTCCGAAACCGTCACACCTGCACGACGGGCTTTGGGTTGCACACGCACGGAAATACGGGCCTCCGCCATTCTCTTTCCTCTTTCAAAACGTGTCCCAGACTTGGCCTAGTCCACTACTCTTACAGATAATAGAACATCGCTAGACGATTACAACGAACGCTTATTGTGGGTCCAGGGCGTGCCCTGGCGCATTGAAGTACCCTTGGGCTTATTGTACAATACCCCCTAGCTGAGAACAGGGGTTTTTACACACACTATGCCAGCAATCCGGCCACTGCCTGGGATGAGAGACGAGCCTCCCAAAGACCTCGAACGTAGGACATCCCTACAGGGAACTCTCCAGGAGCATCTTTCCTCTCATGGCTACCAGGCCATAGATACGCCGCTGCTTGAGCCGACCGAGCTATTCCTACGCAAGTCCGGGGGAGAGCTTGCAACCCGCATGTACACCTTCACCGATCCCGGAGGCAACAGGGTCAGCCTCCGTCCG
The DNA here is from genome assembly GCA_027622595.1 of Chloroflexota bacterium. Classification (GTDB taxonomy): domain Bacteria; phylum Chloroflexota; class Dehalococcoidia; order Lucifugimonadales; family UBA2985; genus JASLXI01. Next base: position 6,503 of record JAQBZZ010000016.1, on the reverse strand, counting down.
GAGTTCACATCATCCGTGATACGCTACTACCTGGAAAAGGCTGGCGGGGAGTCACTCCCACTGCGGATACAGTACAGCGGCCCCATCTTCCGTTACGACGAGGCCAGCGGGTTCAAGCAGTTGCACCAGACGGGGGCCGAGATCATAGGCGCTGCCTCGCCTGAGTCCGACGGCGAGGTCCTTGCCCTGGCGCAGCATGGCCTCTCCCTCATGGGTTCGCCGGCCTCAACGTGTGTAGTCGGTCATGTTGGCGTCTTGCACCTCATGCTGGAGGAGATCGGCCTCTCTCATAGGGCACAAGCCTTCCTGATAGCCAGCCTGCCGCGCCTCAAGAAGAGCTTGGAGGAGGGACAGAGGATACAGGAACAGGCTTACTCCCTTGGACTCATGAAATCCGCCGAAGACGCCCGCGCCTCTAGCTCGCTGGTGGATCATATGGAGGAGGGAGAGGCTCTTGACCTTCTCCATGACCTCTTTCACGACTCCCTTAGTAATATTCAGGGTAGCCGCTCCATGGAGGATATCCTCACCCGCTTCGTCCAGAAGCTGAAGCGTGGCGATGACCCCAAGAAGATAGAGCAGGGTATCTCCCTTTTCTCGCGCCTCTCCTCGGTAAAAGGCGAGGAAGAACAGGCCCTGCCTCAGATACGCTCCGTGCTTCAAGCGTACAATATTAACCCGAAGGTCCTCACGCCCTTGGAGGACGTGCTGTCCAGCTTCCACAAGCGCTATCCGTCCACGGCCCTCATGGTGGACATAGGCCTCGTGCGTGGAATAGCCTACTATACAGGCATGGTCTTCGAGATACTGGCTCCCGGCTCCAATGGCCCCATCACCCTGTGCGGCGGTGGCCGCTACGATGGGCTGGTCAAGGCCCTTGGAGGAGAAGAGGACGTGCCTGCGCTTGGTTTCGCCTATACCCTGGAATCCCTTCTGGGACTCCTGCCTGAAAAAGCACCCGAAAATGCACGAAATAATTTGCAAAAAACTTCGAAATAATTCGCCAAAAGAATTCACAAAAGACTTGGAGGACAGACATCTTACGTCTAGCAATCCCCAGCGACGGTGAACTCTACGAGTCGTCCCTGGCTTTCCTGAGGAACAGTGGTCTGCCGGTGGAGCGCTCCAGCCCACGCCGCTATACCGCCGCGATTCGCGCCATACCTAATACCACGGTCCTGTTTCAGAGGGCGGGGGACATACCCCTGAAAGTGGAAGAGGGCAGCGCCGACCTCGGCATAACGGGGCTTGACCGCTTCCTGGAGTTGAGCGCTGAGGGAAGTGACTCAATTCTCATAATGGATGACCTTGGATTCGGGAACTGTGAGTTGGTCATGGGCGTCCCGGACTCCTGGCTGGACGTAGATTCCATGAGTGACCTGGCCGACCTCTCCCTTGACCTGAGAGAACGGGGCAAGGACCTGAGGATAGCCACCAAGTATCCTCGAATGGTGCAACGCCACCTCCTGCGTCACGGAGTCAATTACTTCTCGCTGGTGCAGTCCAGCGGGACACTGGAGGCCGCTCCCGCCATGGGCTTCGCCGATGTCATCGCCGACATAACCTCAAGCGGCATCACGATGAGGGAAAATCGGCTGAAGACCCTGAAGGACGGGACCATTCTGGCGTCTCAGGCCTGCATCATCGGAAACAAACGACTGTTGGCTAAAGAACAGTCCGCTTCTCAAGAGACCAAGAGCCTTCTGGAGCACGTGGAGGCTTACCTTCGGGCCAGGGACTTCTTCAGCATAACCGCCAACATACGGGGAAACTCCCCGGAGGAAGTGGCCGCCCACGTGACCCAGTGGCCAGACCTATCCGGCCTCAAGGGCCCAACCATATCCAGGGTGTACAGCGACGATGCCGATGCCTGGTATGCCGTGACCGTGGTCGTACCCCGTGATAAGCTCCTGGTGGCCGTTGACCACCTCCGTCAGGTTGGCGGAGGCAGCGTCACCGTGTTTCAAGCCCACTACGTCTTTCAAGACCAGTGCAGTTCATACCAGGACCTGGTCAGGGCGCTTGGCAAGTAGATTGACCTGTAGAGCAAGAGATGCCTAATCTGAGCGCCCATTTCGGAATGGCAAAGGACGCTGCCTCGCGGCTCAGGCACCCCACAGTAGACCGGTATCTGGGAGCCTTTCTCCTTGGATCGGTATCCCCGGACATCCGCATCATAACCAAGGGGAAGCGGGACGACACCCACTTCGTCGAACTGGACTTCCAGAGGGAAGGGGAGGGCCTGGCTGGCCTGTTCCAACTCCATCCCCACCTGGCGCAGGCATCCGACCTCACGGAGGCCACCCGGGCGTTCGTCGTGGGCTACGCCTCCCACCTCTTCGCCGACGAGCTTTGGATACTGGAACTGTACCGGCCATACTTCGGCAACCGGGACGTCTTTCAAGACCCCGCCATGGGAGACCTGATGGACCGTGCCCTTCAGTTGGAGCTTGACCGCAGGGAGCAACTGGCCCTTGGCGGGCTGGAGACCCTTCGCCCTCTTATGGCGAACGCAGAGGAAGATGTGGAAGTAGGCTTTATTCCATCCAGCACCATGTGCGAGTGGCGTGAATGGATTGAAAGCACACTGGACTGGAACTTCAACTGGGACAGGTTGCGGTTCATGGCCCGCAGGGTCGTCTCCAGAAGTAACGACCTGTCAAAGGAGCAGATAAAAGAGATGGTCGAGGATTTCCTGGAGTCGGTTCCGCGTGGTTTGGACCGCATCTACCAGGCTATTCCAATCGAGCGGTTTGAGGCCTTTAGGGAGAGGAGCATAGAGGACTTGCTGGAATTTGCACGGGAGTACTTGAAATGAAGATCGTCCGTGGCGTAGAGGAAGGCCGGAAGGCCCTCAACAGGGACTCCTTTCTTGAGGAGCAGAACGCTTCGCCGGAGATAATGGAGGGCATAAACCGCATCTTCGGCCAGCCCCTCACGCCCGAAGAGGCCGTCGCTCAGATAATCTCACAGGTCTCCAAGCGTGGCGACGAGGCCGTTAGGGAGTACACCAGGCTCATAGACGGTGTAGACATCGCTGCCTTTGAGCTTGGCCGCGAAGACATGACCAGGGCCGCGTCTGAAGTGTCCCCCGAGGTTACGGAAGCCCTTCGCCGTGCATCCAGCCGTATACGTCAGTTCCACTCGGCCACACTCCCCCGTCCCTGGATGGATATGGAAAACGGCTTCGGCGAAATCATCACACCAATAGAGCGGGTGGGGATATACATCCCGGGCGGGCGCGCCGCATATCCATCCACCGTGCTCATGACCGCCATACCGGCCAGAGTGGCAGGCGTAAAGGAGATAGTCCTTGTCACGCCACCCCGTGGCGATCAGGGGACTCCTTCCAACGCACTGGCAACCGTACTGGCCGCGGCGCAGGTCGCCGGGGTTAGCAGAGTATTCCAGATTGGTGGTGCACAGGCCATTGCAGCTATGGCCTATGGCACCGAGACCGTACCAAAGGTGGACATGATCTGCGGCCCTGGAAACATCTTCGTGACCCTGGCAAAGAAAATGGTCTACGGACAGGTCGGCATAGACGGCATGGAAGGGCCGACGGAAACCCTGATTGTTGCGGACGAGACCGCGAACCCAATTCTCTGTGCTGCCGACCTGCTGGGTCAGGCGGAGCACGACCTCCTGGCCACACCCGTCCTCATAACGACCTCCGAAAACCTGATAGCTCCAGTCCAGGAAGAGATACAGAGGCAGTTGAATAGCCTGACACGCAAGGATACTGCCTCATCCTCCATCGAGCGTCGTGGAGTGATTGTTGTCGTGGATACCCTGGATGAGGCCATTGAACTGTCCAACGACTACGCTCCGGAGCATCTCTGCCTCATGGTCAAGGATGCCTGGGACTCCGTTGGCAAGGTGCGCCATGCAGGCGGCATTTTCCTGGGAGACCACTCTCCGGAGAGCATGGGCGATTATATTGCCGGCCCCAGCCACGTCATGCCGACAGGGGGCACAGCGCGCTTCAGCTCATACCTGGGAGTAACCCAGTTTCTCAAGAGGACACCCATAGTGGCCCTCGACTCGGATACCGCCCGCAATTTCACAAAGACAGCGGCCACGTTGGCCCGCGCCGAGGGCTTCGATGCCCATGCCCGTTCAGTAGAGCTGAGAGTCGAGCTTCAGGACAGTCTTTCTAAGGGTGACTCTCAATCTTCGGGATAGTAGAATATCACGGGGACAGTGCAACTTGAGCGAGTCGAAATGTAGGGATTCCAAAGGGGCGTGCCCCCCCACTAGGAAGGAATATGCTTTGGACATAACGAAACTCTTCCGCCGGGACCTGAGGGACTTGCGACCCTACGAGGCCGTTGACTCACCTGAGGCTTTGGCCGAGATCGCCGGAATACCTGCTGAGGACATCATCAAGCTCAACGCCAACGAGAACCCCTACGGGCCGTCGCCGCGGGTAAAGCAGGCCCTTGGGAATTACGGCAGCTATCACATCTATCCGGACGCTAACCAGACCGCCCCTAGGAGGGCCCTGGAGGAGTACACCGGCATACCCGCGGAGCACATCCTGGTTGGCGCGGGCGCCGACGAACTCATCGACCTGGTGTTGAGGGCTACTCTGGAACCAAGGGACAAGGTCATCAGTTGTCCGCCTACCTTCGGCATGTATTCCTTCAGCACCCAGGTAATCGGAGGCATGCTGATCTCCATACCCAGGGATAAGGAGTTCCAGGTGGACCTCCCCAAGGTCAAGAAGGCTATGGGAACCATGACAAAGGTCATATTCCTGACGTCGCCCAACAATCCCACCGGAAACTCCATCACGGAAGATGTGGTCTTGGAGCTTCTGGAGGAAGACATCCTTGTCGTCATCGACGAGACCTACTTCGAGTTCAGTGGACAGACCTTTGCACACCTTGTCCCCGAATACTCCAATCTTGTGGTGCTGCGCACCCTGAGCAAGTGGGCCGGACTGGCCGGCCTTCGCGTCGGATATGGCATCATGGCGCCCCGCCTTTTACAGCTCCTCATGGACATCAAGCAGCCCTACAACATCAATGCCGCGGCGGAGGTTGCACTTCTCACCTCCCTGAACGACCTGGACTACCTGATGCACAACGTAGAAGCTATCGTCCAGGAGCGTGAGCGCCTCTTCACCAGGCTGAGCCTCATGCGGGGTATCGCTCCAAGGCCCTCTCTGGGCAACTTCCTCCTCTGCGACATAGCCAACGGCAAAGCCCTCCCGGTGTTCCGGGGACTGGCGCAAAAAGGCATCTTTGTGCGATACTTCAACGTGCCTCGACTGAAGAACTCGCTGCGTATATCCATTGGAAAGCCGGAGCACACCGACGCTCTGGTGGAAGCCCTGGAGCAGATATTCAAAGAGCTATAAAATGGGTGCAGGGCACGCCCTGCCCGGAGATAGACAGTGAGCGATCGTAAGGCCAGCATCAAACGGGATACCAAAGAGACCCAGGTAGAAGTGACCCTTGACCTCGATGGTACAGGTAAGGCCTCCATAGACACCCCAAACGGAATGCTGAACCACCTGTTGGAGCAGCTAGCTCGACACGGCCTTATGGATATCACGGTATCAGCCCGCGGCGACATCTCTCCCGGCTGGCATCACCTCGTCGAGGACGTCGGCATTGTCCTTGGACAGGCCCTTCACCAGGCGGTGGGGGAGGGGAGAGGGATCGTCCGCATGGGCAACATCACCGTTCCCCTCGACGAGACCCTGGCCCTGGTGGCACTCGACCTTGGCGGGAGGCCGTACGCCGTTGTAAAAGTGGCCTTCGACGACCCGCTCATAGGCGACCTTCCCTCGGACCTGGTCCGCCACTTTCTGGAGGTGTTCTCCCTGGAGGGTCGGATCAACCTGCACGCCCAGATACTCGCCGGTGGCAACGACCACCACAAGGCCGAGGCCCTTTTCAAGGCCCTTGCCAGGGCACTTCGACAGGCCCTTGTCGTAGACCCCCGCGTCGCAGACGATGTGCCAAGCACCAAGGGCACCATCAGCAACTGAAGTTATTGGTTGGCGCGGCTAGGTAACTCTTCAACTTTCCAGTATTCACCTGACTGACTCGGTTTACTATCTGGCCCTGCCTCACATCTTGTGACCTTCACGAGATTCCCCCGCCAATTCAGCCGAATCCAGGTTGGGCCCTCTTTGCCGCGCATCCATTGTGGCCATTTCTCCGTCTCTAATCTCTTGGTTGGAGGCTTTGGAGAGATTAGTACAAAGTGGGGATTAACGCCAGGAAATTCGGTTCCGGTTTCCCCAAAGATTTTCTGGAGCCGCTTAGCCTTGGAACACATCTGTTTGTTTGTCCAATCGGTGGCCCCTTTGGCCTCAAGAAGAACTAGGTGGGTTAGTGGGCCGTCCTCGAAGGCAACCAATAAAACTACATCTTCCTGGTTTCCCTTTATGTGGCCGAGAGAGTTGTCCACTGTGGTGGATTGAGGTGGACCCCAAAAACTGGACAGGTGGTTAAGGTCGTGTCCTGCTCCTAGAATGACAGAGATAG